>DOJM01000563.1 GCA_003529225.1 Paenibacillus sp. | reverse complement strand
CCATGGGTCGTTACTCAAGGTATCTCAAGCCTACAAATGCAAACAACAGATTATACACCGGATACGGGTATCGACCTATATTTCACACAGAAGGCAGGCAAACTGAATAAAACTATCATTGAATTGGAAAATATGCAATTGCAGCTGAACATGTTCAATCAATTCTCAGATGGATTGCAAGAAAAGCTTCTCCTCGACACACTCGATAGCCTCAAGCAAACGGACAATGCTGCAGCAACGGCTTCGCTGGATGCATTATCCCAAATGTGGATGCAGGGGGATGAACCCTCACTCGTAGCTATGACACAAGCGGTCGCTAAGGAGCCAGAGTACTATAAGGGTCTAGTTTCGGATCGGAACGCTAACATGGTGAAGCATGTTAAAGAGTATTTGAACAGTGATAAAAAAGCGACTTATCTTGTCGTTGTTGGTGCACTACACATGCTAGGTGATGATGGCATTGTGACTCAATTGCAAAAAGACGGCTTCAACGTCGTCAAACAATAATTTCTATAGCCAAAATAAATAAGGCTGTCTCTTAGTCATCTACGATGACTTTGGAGGCAGCCTTGTTTTGCATAACCTTCTATAATTTAATTAACTGATCCACCTTCACCGGAAGTCCAGTAGAGATCGAACGATTAGCCGCGATCCCGGTCATAATAGACAATGCCCCATCTACATGAGAAGCCGCACGATTAAAGCGATCCTCTAGCGGACGTTCAAAAATATCACGCAGCATGACGGGATCTCCCCCACCATGTCCCCCAACACCTTCTTCGATTCTCACTACATAAGGCGGCGCAAAATGAGGGAATACAGTGATCTGCTTGTCCTTTAGTGCCCCTTCGTCCCATTAAATACTACAATGAAGCCTTCCCAAGGCAAATAAGCATTAAGTGAATAGTTCATAATCGTCTTGTTTTTGTATTTGACCATGACTGCCATCGTATCCTCAATGCTGATATTATCACCGAATACACTTTGATCTCGCAGGTACCCATCCTCATGCTCCGGCATCCAGATACATCTGTTTAAGCTGCTCTCTATAGCAGCTGAAAGTCTACGAAATTATCGATTATTTACAGGCACATTATGTTGAAAAGCTTACATTAGAGCAGCTATCCGAAACTTTTTTCATCAGCAGTACCTATCTTTGCCGTTTATTCAAACAGACCACTGGCTTCACCATTGTTGAATATCTAAACTACATTCGGATCAAGGAAGCCTAACGACTCTTGCAGAGCACTAACACTAAAGTCACTGCCATTGCAGNNTGACAGCATCGCCCACTTTGGGCGGATGTTTAAGCAAATCGCGAAATGCTCACCTCTGCAATACCGCAAGCAGAATCGCTGATCATCAGGCCTTGATTACACCTTTTTTGATAATAATATTGCCATAAAGTGCTTCTTCACCTGTGACTACAATAGCATAGCTTTGCTTAGAACGATTGTAGAAATCAAACCGCTCCTCATATTTAATCGTCGCTTCAGCGTCATGTTTGGCAATAATCGACTCGNNCGGCACCGTAGGATCTCCCTCAACCACAGCCATAAACGCCACCTGATGTTCCACATAATGATCAAGGGGCAGCAATTCCAATATTGCATCTAAAAGATCAGGTATCCCAATACCATCATATCTAAGTACTTTTGAGTTCAAGGAGTGTCCTGGATAATTAGCATCTGCCAGTACAAGCTCATCTCCATGACCCATTTCCATCATCACACGTACCAGTTCCGGAGATAGTAGCTTAGGAATTTTTTTTAACATCCAAGCACCTCATTACTTCCCATAAAAAGATCTCAAAGCAACCAGCTCATCAATCCGATGCTGTGGCAGCTCTCTTTCCCCGTCAATCATACGCGTAATAAAGGTAATCTTGGCTGTATATTCGAGTCTCTCCATGTTCAGATAAGCCTCCATAACATCCGTTCCCCAAGTAAGTGCTCCGTGATTTTCGAGCAGGACTGCTGTCTTCTTGCCAAGGAAAGGCATCAGTGAATCCGGAATTTCTTCCGTCGAAGGTGTACCGTATTCCGCCAAAGGAATATCCCCGATCATAATAACCGACTCTGGCATCATCATTTTATCGAGCGCCTCACCTTTAATGGCAAAAGCGGTAGCATACGGAGGATGTGCATGGACCACACCATTCATCTCAGGCAGCTCATTATAAATTCTCAAATGCATTTTGGTCTCCGTTGAAGGTCTGTATCCTTCTGCCGCTTCAAGAACTTCACCTTGCAGGTTTACTTTTACAATCATATGTGGCTCTAAATATCCCTTGCTTACCGCTCTGGGGGTAGTGAGAATTTCATTCTCTGATAACCGTGCTGAAATATTCCCATCATTGGCGGCGATGAAATCTTTATTAAACAAATTTCTGCCAATATCACAAATCTGCAAACGTAGTTTTTGTTCCAAAGTATCCATAAGTTCTCTCCTCATATCCTATTTTTTAGAGTTTNNCTCTTTCGCCTTAGAAACTTCCAATTTCCCCAAGGCAGCCAACTGGACAATGATATTGCCAATTCCACTGGCCTCCACTGGCCCTGCAACAACTTCTCTACCCGTAGCATCAGCGGTGAGCTGGCATAATAGCTCATTTTGAATCCCACCGCCAACCATATGAATGATAGTGATTGTCTTGCCGGTGATCTCTTCCATTTCTTCAATTGTTCTACAATATGATAGCGCAAGGCTCTCAAGGATAACGCGTATAAACTCAGCTTTCGTATTAGGTGACTGTTGCCCCGTTCGCTCACAATATTCCTTAATCCGCTGCATCATCACACCGGGTGTGCTGAAAAGCTGGTCATTCGGGTCAATGATCGCTGGCGCCCCATTAATCGTTTGGGCTAGTTCAACCATTTCACTTTGACTAAAATCCTCTCCTGCTTTCGCCCAATTCCTCTGGAGCTCCTGTAGAATCCATAGTCCCGTTGTGTTTTTTAGTAACCGATTAGAATTACCGTAGCAACGTTCATTTGTGAACCCATATTCATAGCTTTTCTCTGAAATGACCGGTTCAGGCGTCTCCATACCAACCAACGACCACGTACCACAGCTTATAAATGCTGCTTCATCCTTACGAGTATAAGGGATCGAAGCTACTGCTGAAGCCGTGTCATGTGAGGCGCCGGCTATCACTTTCATCGGGCCTATATTAAGCTCCTCTNGAATAAT
Source organism: Paenibacillus sp. (assembly GCA_003529225.1). GTDB lineage: Bacteria > Bacillota > Bacilli > Paenibacillales > Paenibacillaceae > Paenibacillus_AQ > Paenibacillus_AQ pseudetheri. Next base: position 512 of record DOJM01000563.1, on the reverse strand, counting down.
CGGTAGGATAGATCCAATAACCGTCCCCGCATGAACCTGTTGTGGAACTAGACTACTCGGAATCCCAAGCCTGCTAAATAATTTAGAAGAGATCTCTCCCGTGACAGCATCCATTAAGCCGCTTGTACTCCAGATCGTGCTTTCTGCCGCTTTTATACCAGAAAACAGATAATGAAAAAGATCCGGCATCATCAAAATCGTATCAGCGGTCTCTATGAGCGAATCGTTATCCTGAAGATCAGAGAACAATTGATAGATTGTATTAATCATGCTTGGCTCAATACCGGTCATTCGGAATTGCTCTGCTCGTGACAGCAGCGCTTCCAATTCGAGACTATGAGCCTCCATTCTCCGGTCCCTGTAATGATGGGGGGAATAGAGCAGCATTCCTTTTTTATCAATAAACCCGTAGTCGACTCCCCATGTATCCACACTTAAAGATGTCAATTCTCCATGTTGCCTAAAGGCTTTCTGAACCCCTTGCTTCATTTCGTGGAATAGCCTTAGAGTAT
>DOJM01000444.1 GCA_003529225.1 Paenibacillus sp. | reverse complement strand
GTTAAGAAGACAGGCTTGTTGTCGCGCTTGGCGATTTCAAAAGCTTCATGGGTACTTGTTGAGTTGTCATGGCGCACCGCCTCTTTTCGGTGGGATTTGGGTAAAGTAGCTTAGAGTTAGTTTACCTAAATTGGTGGGGCAAAACTAAATTGAGTGTCGTTGTCTTGGTAAACTGGAATTATCTAATAATATACTAAGAATCTCTTACTATGTGCCTATTCTAATTCTCCACCAAGCTACTTCCCAACTACAAAATTCGGTTTCTTCACAAAACCAACTTAGCATGTTAATAATTTCTTGAGCGACTTCATGATTGAAAAGCTTTTTAATATAGCCAATAATATAATAATATCAATTGAACTTAAAATGAGTTACTAATCTCAGTTCGCTTCGAAATACCTCTGGCAGACCAAGCGCCGTTAGGCCCGCAGCGTTAATACTTTGTTATCCGATGACCCCGACTTCTTGAGTTACCTCAATATTCCTTATTCTGTTTCTAATCCCAATATTTCAATAGCTTTTTCTAGGACGGCTCTATCTCTTCTTACAATAAATTTCCCCACATAATTTTCTGTTGAGTTGTTACTAATTATTGATACTGCTTCTTTAATCCCTATCCAATTCAGCTCATAGCCTGCATTAATTTCATCTTCGGTGTATGTAGTATTCTGAGTCTCCCCTATAACTTTACAAAAATAACAATAGGAGAATTGAAGAAGCTCATCTTTATTTCTATATTCAATTACTAATCCAATTTCATTTACTACTTCTACTTCCACACCAACCTCTTCTAATACTTCACGCTTTAATGCCTCTCTTAGATTCTCACCCGGCTCAACCCCACCACCAGGTAACTTATAATATTGTTCCTTAGATACAAATAATACAGCCATTTTCCCTTGGCTGTTTACGACTATTGCTCTTGCAGATTTCCTTATATTAAATTTAGTACTTGATAGATCACTATTAGCAATAAATTCATTCTCATAAATTTCAGTAATCAGATTCATTTAAGTTCTCCTATGATCTTATTAGATTTTCGAGGTTTTCGGATAACGTACCCGCATTCCTGACGTCCGAGCGGCTTAAGGCACGTAGTGACGGGTCGTCGGACTTTGCCGCTTGGATGTGTCGCCTGAATCCACTTCTCTGATATCCCTCTCGGAGACCAAGGAGCGTCAGCGACGATGTAGGATTGCATTGTTATACGCTGTTAATGCCATCTTCGAATAAACTGAATAATTACTTCAATGCTACAAACAAATCAATCTCATTGTCTCGACTTTCTGGTTTATATCTTTCATCCCAAATTTCAAAATCATAATCCTTTGGTTCATTTCCAGTTTCTCTAATCCATTGGCCATATACATAGTCATACGTACGACTAAGCTCCGATTCAAGTCCCTTATGTGTGTAAGTAACATACTTACTTTCAGTGACAGCATGACTTATCATATTTAATGGAACATCGCCTTGTTTACTTACTTCATAACAAAGAATTTGTGTAAACCTATCCACCTGAGGATTAAAATCGGACTTCATAGGATATATCTGCATTAAAATTACATTCTCATTTTTCTTGTTTTGAATTTCGTCTTTTCTTTCAATTAGCGAATGATAAATGTTCTTACCAAGGCCANNACTCTTTAATATTTGCTTCAATTTTGTAACCTACAACATGAAAAAGGGGTAATGTTATTACTTTAGCTTCCATGAAATCTCCTCCATTCAAAATGTTTATTGCAGTAATTGCGTATAACGTTCTTGTATCTACGAACCCGAGAGGCTTAAGTAAGCGTCAGCGACCGGGTCCAACGGACTTAGCCTCGCAGGGTTGTCTGCTGTGTCACTTCTTTGAAACGCCTCCTGCAGACCAAGGGCCGAACGGATCGCAGCGTAGATACGTTGTTATGCGCTGTACCCTCTTCTTCGGACTAATTTCAAGTTTGCTTAATCCAATATCTCTTAATTAAGTTTCCATCTTCTTCTATATAATCTGTATCGGACTTCCCGCCGTTCTTAATAATGGTTCTTTCAGATCCCACATTACAAGCATCACAGACAACTAATACATCTTTTATTCCCNNCAAGGACAGTTCCAATAGTTTTGTCGCATAGCCTTTTAATCTCTCTGACGGGCGGATACCATAACCTATATGCCCACCAGCATTATACAAATGTTCGGTTAATTGATGTCTAATATTAACCGCACCTAATACTCTATTATGTTTATCGACCAACCAAAACGTTGAATCTGAGACCCAACCCTCAGGTAAGCCAACACCCTTCTCATTATTAGACAGTGACTTCAACATCCCTTGAAAATCACTTGGATCCATACTTATGACCCAAGGAACCATATCCTCACCAGATTCTTTCCACTCTTGATAAAATGATAAATACTCATCTTTAAGCTCTATTTGAGGCTTTACTAATCTTTAGTTGTTCATATGTTTCCACGTCCTCTGATGGTTTTTGTGACCTTAGGGTAATGCGCATAACGTTCGCGCATTACCGACGTCCAAACGGCTTAAGGACCATAGGTCCGGGTGGCTTTGCCACTTAGCCGGTTGGATGTGTCACCTGAATTGACTTCTACGAAACTTCCTCCTGGTGACCTAGGGAGCATAGCGAC
>DOJM01000268.1:1177-3574 GCA_003529225.1 Paenibacillus sp. | reverse complement strand
AAATATGTCAAGCTCTGATGTGATTTCAACCTTTGTCTATCGATCTGGTCTTGTCGATGCGCAATATAGCTTCTCAACAGCTGTTGGTTTATTTAACTCCATTGTCAATTGCATCCTGCTCATTACGGTGAATCAGATTGTCCGCCGTACGAGCGAGAACAGTCTATGGTNNTATAAAGCTATCTAAGCGAGACAGAATATTCCTAATTTGCATCTATACGTACGTGGCAATTGCATTGCTGTTAGTCGCATATCCCATCTTATATATTATTAGCGCATCCATCAGTGATCCGAAGATGGTTGCTTCCGGTGAAATGTGGCTCTTTCCAAAAGGAATTACCTTTAAGGGGTATGAGATTGTATTTCAGAACTCGAAGATTTGGACGGGGTATAGAAATACGATTTTGTATACATTGCTAGGCACAACGATTAACTTGGTCGTTACGATGCCAGCGGCATATGCACTCAGTCGTAAGGACTTTGTAGGCCGTGGGTTTTTCATGGGGATGTTCATGGTAACGATGTTCATTGGAGGCGGTCTAGTCCCTACATACATGTTGGTAAAAGGGCTAGGCATGGTCAACACGATGTGGGCACTGGTAATTCCTGGCGCAGCGTCAATCTGGAATATTATCGTCTCTCGTACCTTCTTCGCGAACTCCATTCCAGCTGAGCTTCAAGATGCGGCTCAAATCGATGGCGCGACGAATATTCGATTATTCCTGCGGATTGTTCTCCCGTTATCGATGCCAATTATCGCAGTTATGGCCTTATTCTACGGGGTAGGGCATTGGAACAGCTATTTCGGCGCCATGATCTACCTGAATGATGATGCGAAATATCCATTGCAGCTTGTGCTTCGTCAGATTCTCGTTCTTCAGGAAATGCAATCTCAAGTAGGTGGCATTATCGATGCGACAGCTGCAGCAGCCCAGAACAACAAGGCAGAAATTGCTTCACTTGTGAAGTATGGGGTCATTATCGTATCTACGCTTCCGATTATTGCTGTCTATCCATTTTTGCAACGTTTTTTCGTGCAAGGTGTCATGATTGGCTCTGTTAAGNNCTTAAGATACAAGTAAAAAAGGGGAGGTTTTTGTATGGCGAATTATCGTAAAACTGGACTCATGTTGTTATGTCTTTCCATGTCAATTTCTATTTTTACTGCATGTGGATCGAGTAGCGATAAGGGGACGGCAAGCACAGAAAGCTCAGACACAGCCGCAGAGGTTCATAAGACGGGCTTTCCTATCGTGGATAATCCGATTGAGCTTTCTATTATGGCACCGGATGTAGGGCGTCAGGATTGGAACAAGATGCCTGTTATTCAGGAATACGAGAAGATGACGAATATTAAGTTAAAGATTCAAAACGCCCCACAAGACAGCTTTGAGACGAAAAAGAATTTGGTATTTGCAAGCGGTACGCTTCCCGATATTTTCTATGCGGCGGATCTAAAAGGATCGGATCAAGTTACCTACGGAAGTCAAGGATTGTTGCTGCCTTTAGAAAAATACATTGATGAGGGCTACGCACCAAATTTAAAAAAAATTCTCGATGCAAATCCGGATATTCGCAAATCAATGACAACACCAGATGGACATATCTATGCACTACGCAATATTCAGCCATCTGCGGTATGGTATCGGGGACCGATGTGGTATAACGGGAAGTTCTTGAAGAAGTTCGGCATGGAAAACAAATTACCGCAGACAACAGAAGAGCTATACAACTATTTGAAGAAGGTTAAAGAGGAAGATGCGAACGGAAACGGTAAAGACGATGAGGTTCCTCTATCCTCTGTGAAATTAGATGATTTACGGATGTTCTTCCTCGGATTCTGGGGGATGTATAACGAGGATATCTACGTAGATAAGGAGAACAAAGTACACTTTCCACAAGCTGAACCAGCCTACAAAGAATATTTAACCTTCTTGAATCGCTTATGGAACGAGAATTTGCTGGATCATGAAACATTCTCTCAAACCGATGAGCAGAAGAAAGCAAAAGGGAAAAACAATCAAGTGGCCTTATTCTCCGATTATTTCCCATACTTCACGCTTGGTGGTGAACCGAGTGAAGATAACCCGATGATGCAGCCTGTATCTAGTAATATTGCTGGAACACCTGTATACGGCAAGCATCCTGGTATTAACACCATTGGNNTGATTACCAATTTAGCGAAGAAGGGTATTCCTTCTGGGCGTATGGACCTGAAGGTACGTTATTTAAATACAAAGATAAAGCAACAGGCGAGAAAGAATGGCTGCCAGTTCCAGATGGTACGGATCGTGAAGAATACCGCGGTACAATCACGCCAAACTACGGGATTAATACACCAGGTTCCTATGAGAACAGCTATGTTTTAGGTCTTCGTACTAGCTTTGATGACTGGAT
>DOJM01000268.1:282-1016 GCA_003529225.1 Paenibacillus sp. | reverse complement strand
TGGGACAAATATATCGCTCAAATGAAAAAAATGGGGTATGAGAAGCTCGAATCAACGTATCAACAAGCATACAACACATGGGCTGCTAGCAAATAATTTGTGAAGCTTATACATTCTCATATTTTGAAAAACTTCCCGGTCATGCTAGGCATGACCGGGAAGTTATGATGAACCCTAAGCGAGGAAGGATTATACGGTATCGTTAGGCTCAGTATTGGGATGATTACTATTCATCTGTCGATACTGGCCCGGGGTATAACCGGTTTCCTTTTTGAATTTTCGAATAAAGTTTGGTGTGTCGAGGTAGCCGACGCGCTGGATAATATCTTTTAACGGATCACTTGTTATTACGAGCTGTTCCTTGACCTTATCTAATCGTTTTTGCCAAATATATTGGACGAAGTTGATGCCGACCTTATCCTTGAATGAACGACTGAGATGGGAAGGTGAAATCGTAAACGCAGCAGAAACAGATTCAAGGCTAAGTGAATGATCAACATAGTGCTGATCGATAAAAGCAACGATATGATCCATGAGTGAATGTTCTTCTTTTTTATGCGTTTGTNNTTTTGCTCTATAAGGTTTTCAGGACCATTCATGAAATGGGGTGGAGCATACTGCAGCATGTTATCCATCTGTAACTCAACTGCAGCTTTGAGCATGATATTCAGCAGGTCGAACAATACGCATCGCATCAGCAGGGTAGATCGTTGTTTATTTTCAAGCCCATGGAT
>DOJM01000268.1:0-263 GCA_003529225.1 Paenibacillus sp. | reverse complement strand
GCTTTAATAGCTCGCTACTAGGGAGTAACACCGTTTGATCATGGGCACTGGATAGCTTTTCGAAATACACGGTGGTTCCATGCTCGGTCGATTTACGCAATTCGAAGGCGGAGCAAGCCTCAATAAAGGATTGATTAAGCTGCTGAGTACTCTCATAGCATTTACCTACGCCGATCATCGGGTAGATATCTATCATACCTAGCGTATATTCACGGATCGCATCCACGATGTGAACGATTTGTGCAGCGAGCGTTTCATCATCT
>DOJM01000091.1 GCA_003529225.1 Paenibacillus sp. | reverse complement strand
AACCAACGACCTCAGCTTGCAGCGGCTTATTTCCTTTAGAAGGATAGATATAGCACACATCACCAATGCTAGCATCAGGTCCTTCCGATTCAACCATAAGACCGATAACCTGCGTCACTTTCCCATTGATCCTCACCGGATCGAGATTACGAAGTTGCTCCTTATAACGGTTACTATCAAGCATCTTCTTCCCCATTTCTCTGCTCATCGGTGTCCAGCGCGATTCTAACCAGCTCTTTCTTAATTTCTGCAAGCTGAGTATCAATTCGGGCATCTATGCTGCCAAAGGAGGAGCGGATTACACAACCTTGATCTTTCACAGTCGAGTCTGGCAAGATCTGTAGTTCAGCCTGCGAGTCAACTGCTAATGACAATTCTTCCCTTGCTGCGTTTACGAAAGCGAACTGCGCAGGTGATACACACAGTGAGATCAGCCCCTGCTCACGTTTGCGAGCTAGATTCTTCCGAATCAAATCCATTGCAAACTGCGGCTCAACCGTTAACTGTCTATCCACAATTTTCTCCGCAATATCACAGCTTAGCTCTACCAAGAAAGGTTCAGCTTCCTGAATAATGACATCTCTTGCCTTATAGGCTTCAGTTAAAACAGCACGTGCTTCATCCATCATCGCTGCAATTTTGAGCTTCATCTCTTGCTCAGCTTGAGAAACACCTTCTTGATGCCCTAGCTGATAAGCCTCGGCTTTGACGGCCTCGACCAGATGTTCATCCTGTTCACGCCGCTCTTTCCACCACTCTTCAGCCTCCGCTTTTGAGGATTCAACAATCTGCTCCGCTTCAAGAGAGGCATTCCGAACTTGCTCTTCAGCAAATTCTTGGGCGTCTTTAAGCATTTGCTTACGTGCCACTTCAGCCTCTTCGCGAGCGGGATCATGATAGTCAGTCTCGCTTACAGTCTCCTCTAGAACGGGCTCCTCAGTTAGGCCCGCATAGTGCCGGGCCTGCTCCAATCTTTTCAGTACATCAACTGGAAAATACTGAGAATGCTTAATCAGCTTAGACAATGATGTCATCTCCTCCGCCACGAGCGATGATAATTTCTCCAGACTCTTCGAGTCTGCGGATCGTACCTACAATACGCGTTTGTGCTTCTTCTACATCACGCAACCGCACAGGGCCCATGTACTCCATTTCTTCTCGGAATGTCTCTGCCATACGTTTGGACATATTCCGGAAAATAACATCTCGTACTTCTTCGCTTGCAACCTTAAGGGCAAGCTGCAGGTCCGCATTATCAATATCACGTATAATACGCTGAATCGAACGATTATCCACATTGACAATATCCTCGAATACGAACATCCGCTTCTTGATTTCCTCGGCGAGCTCTGGATCTTGAATTTCGAGAGAATCCAGAATTGTGCGCTCGGTCCCACGGTCTACTCCATTCAAGATTTGTACGATTGATTCGATACCGCCAGCATTTGTATAATCCTGAGTTACTGTTGCAGAAAGCTTCTGCTCCAGCACTCGTTCAATTTGTGTTATGACCTCCGGAGAGGTGCTGTCCATTACAGCAATTCTTCTAGCCGCCTCCGCCTGCTTCTCTTGAGGTAACGAGGAGAGAATAGCTGCGGCTTGTTCGAATTGCAGATAAGACAATACAAGCGCGATAGTCTGGACATTCTCATTCTGGATAAAGNNTTGGATCAGCCTTGCGCGCAAAATCGAAAGGTCTTACCTGCAAAGTCGCAGTCAGACGGTTAATGACCTCCATAGCTTTTGCGGAACCAAGCGCTTTCTCCAGAATCTCTTTGGCGTAGTTAATACCGCCTTGTGATATATATTCCTGGGCGAGGCATATCTGATGGAACTCAGACATGATCGACTCTTTTTCACTGCTGTCCACTTTACGGACATTGGCAATTTCAAGAGTTAATTGTTCAATCTCCTCGTCTCTTAAATGTTTGAATATTTGCGCCGATACCTCGGGCCCTAGTGTGATAAGCAGGATCGCGGCCTTTTGACGGCCACTAAGCCCCTGCTGACTAGCCTTTGCCATTAGTTCACCTCTGTTCGTCTGCAAGCCATGTACGCAGCAGATTTACGAATTCGTCTGGCTTTTTCTTGGCCAAACTTTCCAATTGCTTACGAACTTGACTGTCATTCGTCACACTTTCCAAATTAATAGATGGAAATTCGGTAGGAACCTGCAATGGAATGTCTTCATCTTCCTCTTCCACAGTCTTCTTACGACTCCGATAGATTAGATATCCTCCACCTGCTCCAACCAGCAATGCAGCTGCTCCGATAGCCCATAACATCCATGTGGCAAGACCACCTGGTGTTGTATTAGCAGCGGTTCCGCCAAATTGTTGAGAATACACCGAAACCTTTTTGGTTAAATCAACGTCTGTATATGTAGCACCTGAATCTGCGAGCGAAGCACGAACAATATTTACCAAAATGTTTTGAATTGCTGCTGATGTAGCAGCGTCCAAAGTATTTTGTCCTGTAGGTGGTTCAACTGCAACATTTATGGTTAAATCTTTAACAGTAAAGGGACTTGCGATAACATCCTTTGTAATTCGATTTACTTCATAGTTCCTCGTTTCAGAAGATTCTTCCGAAGTAGAAGTATCCGTACCGGCTTGTGAAGGATAGCCCGCTACATCTTGTGAACCAGTGCCTGCCACTCCGCCAGTTGTATTTCCTTTACCCGAATACGAATTACTAATGATTTGTGAACTGATCTCAATTCCCTTCATGTTCTCTGTATCCACAGGGGTTACGAGATTCTCCTTCCGGTTTTCCTTGTCAAAGTTCAACTTCGAGAATACAAGAACATCAACTTTATCTGGACCCGTAAGAGTGCTAAGGAATTGTTTCACGTCTTTCTTTACATCTTCTTCGAATTTCTTCTGAAGAGCTAAGTTCTCTTCAACTTGGCTGGAAACCCCAGC
>DOJM01000270.1:2650-2959 GCA_003529225.1 Paenibacillus sp. | reverse complement strand
AGTGCGGTAGAGGTGCTGCAGAGGTGGATGCTGCAAACTACACCAAGATGGGCTATATTAGCTCTTTTCTCGATCATGACTCTCTATTTGGCAAGGGAAAAGCTTACAGTATTGGCCAGATTCTTTACACTGGCAACAGTTCTCTTTGTCCCGCTTATCCTATTAGTCAGCTACGGTTTAACTCAAGCCCATCTAGAGTTAATGCTCCCCCTTTTGGAGAACGGGTTCTGGAATATCATGAATGGAGTAAAGGATTCAGCTATATCTATGTATGGTTTCGAAATGATGCTGATCGTCTATCCGCTTTCC
>DOJM01000270.1:1253-2644 GCA_003529225.1 Paenibacillus sp. | reverse complement strand
CTTTACCTGTCTGACGGTATTTAACTCCGAGCAAATCAAATTGATACCCGAACCCGTCATCTACTTAGTTAAATCTCTTAACTTTTATATCGTAGACCGTGCAGATATCTTATTTTTACCGATCTGGTCCATCACGCTTGTTTGTTCTATCGTTAGCTACTGCTATGCAGCGTCCATCGGACTTAGTGTTTTATTAAGTCGAAAAAGCCATAAAAATTTTACTCCGTTTGTAAAAATCAGTACATATATGATCGCACTTGCACCTGTAACTCCTGCTGGTATTCATCTTTTTGATATAGCCGCTACCTATGCGTCCTATGTATTTATTGCCGGATTATCGATGGTGTTGCTGATGATTTCCCTATTTATGAAGAGAAAAGCAGGTGGTCTTGCATGAAGTTTGACATGAAATTCAAGTCGAATGTACTTTTAATCACCCTCGTTTCCTTCTGTCTTACTGGATGTTGGGATCGGGAATATTTGAAAGACCTGCATCTGGCTTACTGTTCAGCAATTGATTATACAGAGAACGGAGAGATCAAAGAAACCATCGAATTAATCATTCCACCCGAAATTGAGCAGACAGCTACCAAGAACGAAATCCACTCGAGCACAGGACCTACCGTACGGAATGCGAGCAATCAATTGCGAAATAGAGTTAGGGGAAACATTAGATTTATTAAATATGGCTTTGAGCTTATGGGAAAGACTATGGCTGAGCAAGGCCTGTACCCTATTCTGGATGTAAATTACAGGGATCCAAGCAATCCGACATCTAACGTTCGGCTAATTATTACGGAAGGAGAAGCTTCCCAAATTCTTGAACAAAAAAAGGTTGGGGAATTAAAGATCGGTGAATTCCTTAAGCAAAAGATCGATAGTCTGGAAGAAATGAGTGTTTTTCCAAAAGAAACGGCAGATACCGTGTTCCGTTCCCTAAAGGATCCAGGGCATGACTTTGCCCTTCCATATATAGACAGAGAAGAGGGCGAAATAATCGCGAAAGGGGTGGCCCTCTTTCATGACCAGAGTTACAGCGGGATGTTGAACCCCGATCAGTCAATCATGATGGTCCTGCTTATGGGACAACAGGGTAAAAATGCCCGCTTCACCAAGAAACTTGATCTAGGCCATTCCGATAATATTCGGAATTTCATTAGCATTAACGTGGGTTCAAAAAAAATAAAGCGGAAATTCAAGGTATCCGTTTCTGCTGATGAAAACATTGATGTGAATTTGGGCTTGGAGCTGCAAGCCGTCGTAGAAGAGTTTACAGAAACACTCGACGAGAAGGAACTTAAAAAAGTCAATCAAGAACTTTCGAAAATACTTACAGAGGAAGCCGAGACAGTTGTTAATGAAATCCAAAAGGCAAACAGTGATATCTTTGG
>DOJM01000270.1:375-1146 GCA_003529225.1 Paenibacillus sp. | reverse complement strand
TTTTTTTCAATATTCTATTGTTATTAATGGAAATCCAATCGTAACGCGGCTGCTGCCCTCTCTTGCATCCTGATGAATAGCTGTCTGTAGGGCTACCTTGTGGTTCCCGCTGATTACGGAATGCAGCAATGCCGATGTACTATAAGAATGACTGGCTGTCGTTTCGTCTTCGTAGCTTTCCAGTACTTTAAGCTCGGGCAGCTGTGCGGACATATTCCGCTCCGTTAACAGTAGCGCCTTCTGAGGGTCCTCCTGCTCCTTCGCAGCACCCTGAAGTGAGGTGTTCCATTCCGCTGTGATACCGATCTTCCGTAGTTTCGCGCCAGCTTCTTCTGCTTCAGCTTGCAGATCCGGAGCATTTAACAAATCAGGTGTCTCCAGGGTCACAATCACATAANNCAAGCTCACTCCAGAACATGGTGGTTTGAAACCCGGCTCTGTCGGCAGCCGAACGGTAAGTAAGATGTTTCCCCCCGTCTTCCCGGCTTGTCTCTCCCAACCCAAGAACATCGGATAGGTTAGTTGCGGTAACACCAGCCTCTGGACCATCACCATCGTATTCTCCCTGCCATTTTAAAACTAAACGAAGAGGGGAGCCGGGTGCTGTAACACTTTTACCAAGGGAAGTCAGGAGAGGGAGTGACTTTTTCAATTGGGCGATCTGGCTCTCTTTTTCACCTTCGCCCCGAAAACCTGCCAAAAGTAACGCAGTACAGCATATAATCAATACCAGAATCGTACCTCTAATGCCGCTTTTTCGGCCTGCACCGT
>DOJM01000270.1:0-315 GCA_003529225.1 Paenibacillus sp. | reverse complement strand
ACTTCCAGATACCCCACAATCCAACACCCTCTCAATCCGGTCTATTAATCTACTAAACAGGATGTCCGCTTTACAAGATTTTATACGGAGGCAAGTATTTTCATATACTTCTGCACACAAAAAAACCGGCCCTTCTTACTCTGGCCAGTTCTTATACTCACATCAATTGGGATATCCAATTATTCAGCTAGTCCATTTTTATATGCGTAAATTGCTGCTTGGGTCCGGTCTTCCACACCCAGCTTCGCGAGAATATTCGTCACATGAAATTTCACAGTCTTGATCCCAATAATTAGTTGGTCAGCGATATCCTGA
>DOJM01000097.1:2577-3568 GCA_003529225.1 Paenibacillus sp. | reverse complement strand
TTTCTTATATTTTAAAAAAGCGACGTGATCCGGTTTCCCGAGATACGCCGCCGCTTGTATAGTTGTTGTTATCATAACGTTGCAGTTAGGAAAGTTTGCCGTAAGCCGGGTTCTGTGCTCGTCGTGGTTCGATCGGGAACTACCCTCCCACCATAAGCGACAATCATCTATCTAGGCCGTACATTACTGCACAGCTCCAGCGACCAACCTAGACGCGCCTCAGGCTAAGGCTGCCTATTCCAATAAAGGAATCTGCTGCGTCTCATTAGGTCTTGCTCCAGATGGGGTTTACCAGGAACGAAGTCACCAGCGTTCCTCGGGGTCTCTTACACCTCGGTTCCATCCTTGCCTGTGCCGCCCTAAGGCGGCCATCGGCGGTCCATTTCTGTGGCACTATCCTTCGGCTCGCGCCGACTGGACGTTATCCAGCATCCTGCCTTATGGAGCCCGGACTTTCCTCCCNNGGCACAAGCATTAATATATGGCAATTTTACAGGAACTTAAATGGCTCCGTATTCACCTGCGAAGCATGTACGGCTGTATCGTACTTATGCCCCACCAGTTTCCCAGTCATCCACTCTGCTACTTTCTCTTTCATGATCTTCTCCGCATTATGTCCTGGATCAATCAGAGTAATCCCAGCGAGCACGGCATCCTGTGCTGTATGGTAATCAAGATCTCCCGTAACCAGCACATCCGCACCGCGGAAAATAGCACTGTTATAATACTTTCCACCCGAACCGCCGAGAACAGCGGCTTTACGAATCGGACGATCCAAATCACCCACAACACGTACGTGGTCTACTTTCAGACCTTTTTTCACCGTCTCAACGAATTGTTCAAGTGTTGTAGGCTCTTTGAGCTTTCCAACTCGCCCAAGCCCTAAACTGCGGCCTTTAAGATCCATCGTGTACAAATCATAGGCAACCTCTTCATAAGGATGCGCCTTGAGCATATCCTGTACCACTTTATTGCGGATACTGTGTGGCAC
>DOJM01000097.1:1363-2544 GCA_003529225.1 Paenibacillus sp. | reverse complement strand
AATACGGATCTCCTCAGCACGCTCCATCTTCCCTTTTTCCCCGATATAAGGATCTGTGCCTTCTCCCGGAATAAAAGTCCCGTATCCCTCGATATTGAAGCTGCAATGACTATAGTTGCCGATTGCCCCTGCTCCTGCATTCAAGATGGCATCCAGTACCTTCTGATGATGGTCCTTTGGTACAAATACCACCAACTTAGACAATTGCTCTGAATGAATGTCTTTGATGGGTACTCCGTTCTCTATGCCCAGAGCTTCCGCCATCCAATCGTTCATTCCACCTTCGGTAACATCCAGATTAGTATGACNNGCGATGTCATTTTTAATCAATTTTTCATACATTCGACCCATTGGAGTGTCTGTTTGAATCCCTTGCAGCGGACGAAAAATAATCGCATGGTGGGCAATGATTAGATTACAGCCGAGACTAATTGCCTCTTCCACGACTTCATCATTAACATCCAGTGCAACCAGAACATTGGTTATTTCTTTCTGTAAGGAACCTAGTTGCAGCCCGACTTTATCCCAATCTTCAGCTAAATGCTTCGGAGCCAGCTGCTCCATATATTGAATTACTGTTTGTCCTTTGGCAAGCATTGCAGCACCTCCGTAATCTCCTTGATCTGATCTCGAATTAATTTTCGTTTATTCTCCGCAGATTCGAGTTCTGAACGTGACAATGATGTCAGAATGCCTTCCAATTTCCGAATCTCTCCCTGCCACTTGGCAAAAAACACTTCATTCGGTGCTTGAATCACAAAAGGTCCCATCTGTAGCAAGGTATCCTGACCACGAACCACAGCGGAATCGCCTAACGTAACCTCTCGATATACATTAGCATTTGTAATTCCGGCACCTGGATCCTCTGGTACAGCTGTTAATACTTCATATAACTTGCCGTCTTCTTCCAGAATACTTTCAGCGGTAAGAACCCATTCATTATTTAAAAGCCAGCGGCGCAAAATATCCTCGCCCACATTCGGTTGAAGTACCAGTGTTGTAACATCCTTTAGCTTGCCTTGACTCTGACCACGGTCTAAAATCGAGGCAATTAAAGCCCCTCCCATGCCAGCGATCGTAATACAATTCACTTCACCAGGTTCCAGTACCTCAAGGCCATCTCCTCGCCGCACCGAGATTACTTTCCCTAGTCCGGCCTCTGCAACGCCTTTACAAGCAGC
>DOJM01000097.1:0-1239 GCA_003529225.1 Paenibacillus sp. | reverse complement strand
CAGCAGCTACAGGAAGCAGAGCATGATCAGAGCCGATGTCTGCCAACCTGCTTCCTTGCGGAATTTGTTCCAGCAATTGCTGAAGTCGATCTGATAATTTCACATTGTTCATGTTGCCACCCACGTTATCCATTTTTTTCGAAACAAGAACAGCAGGGCCAAGCCTACCGCAATTTTTAAAATTAGCATAAACGAAATCCACTGCGGATAATCCTGCCTCAATAAAAGAGCGTCGAGTTCTGGCATCATCCATAGTGATACTCCCACTGCAAAAAAAACACTAGCAACGCCTTTAACTTTGTGATGTATAAGCCAGCTTAGCCACACCATCATTACACAGAGTGGAAGCCATAAGAGCTCAAGCTCTAGCATCGAAGCCTCAGGGCGTCTTCCACCGAAGAATCCCGCATATAATAAGGCCCAAAAAGCATAACCGCAGTACTGCAGCAAGCCTATACGGAGCACAAATCCCAGAATACACCATAACAAGCCGCAAGCCCCAATCAGAATCGGTCTCCAGAGCTGAGGATCAAGATCATGTAAAGCAATCAGCCATAGCCCAAAACCAAGCGATAACACACTGCCCAGCCCCGCCAGGATAAGACTAATAACATGATTTCTGTTCCTGTAAACCGCTGAGTATCCATAACAAATAATTAATACGGATAGTGCTGTTGCAAGTTGCAAAGGCCAGGGAAAAACGCTAAAATAAAGACTAATCAAGAAAATCAAGGAAATAATTCCAAAACCAAACAGCCAAATTTTGATGTTTCCCTGCTGTAGATTCTTCAGCGAAATCGGATTTCTATCCTTCGCCGCAGCTTCATCATCATACAGGTTGGTTAAGAAGTCGCAATATTGCTCTGGCAGCAATCTGTTATTTCTCCAATATTGAATCTCTTTTATAATAATTTCGCGTTTTTCCAAATTCACTGGCTCATCCTTCTTTCCAGATACACAGGGTCAGCACTTTTAGGGTCGTAATTCAAATAAAAGAACCTCCTGCTACTGAGCAGCAGAAGGTCCAGTTCATGAAATACTATTCAAGGAAATCCTTAAGCCGTTTACTGCGGCTAGGGTGACGAAGCTTACGCAATGCTTTAGCTTCAATCTGGCGAATCCGTTCGCGGGTAACACCGAACACTTTGCCCACTTCTTCAAGTGTTCTCGTCCGGCCATCATCTAGGCCAAAACGCAGACGAAGTACATTCTCTTCACGCTCCGTGAGCGTGTCCAGTA
>DOJM01000552.1:12656-15832 GCA_003529225.1 Paenibacillus sp. | reverse complement strand
TCCCTTGCGGATGTTCAAATTTAAATTTTCCACCGCAGCCCGGCCACGGTATTTTTTTAATAAATCCTTTGTTTCAATCACTGTTTCTTTCATGTTCCTCACCTCGGTAATTAGCATAACGTCCCAAGGTTAAGAACAAGGCGGCACGAAGTTTAAGTTTTGTTTAAATTTGACGATACGAATGTTCAATAAAATAGAACCAGCGGCAGCCTTCGACGGGNNAATTGTGGTCTATATAAAGCTATAGTTCCTCTGTTGCATTACTTTAAAGTGCTTATGTCACTTTAAAGTACGTACTTCCTATGTATGGTTAGTTGATGCAAAATAATGTTGTACAAAGAATAGTACAGAAGGAGCTGAAACACTATGAATATCGAATCTACAACAACACGCAAAGTCGCCTTGGTCGTGGGTGCAAATGGTGTTATCGGTCGCAACCTCATCGATCACCTCATCACTCTCCCTGATTGGGACGTGATCGGCGTATCGCGTCGTGGTGGAGAATCTAGCAACCCTGTTCGATATGTGGCTGCGGATCTACTTAATATAGACGAGCTCCACGAGAAGTTAAGCGATTTAACTGAGGTAACACACATTTTTTATGCTGCTTACCAAGACCGTCCAACCTGGGCTGAACTTGTTCCACCGAATCTCGCCATGTTAATGAACATCGTAGAAGTGATCGAGCCAATCGCGTCGGGCTTGAAACATGTCAGTCTGATGCAAGGATACAAGGTATACGGCGCACATCTCGGCCCCTTCAAAACTCCTGCTCGTGAGACAGACGCCAACCACATGCCTCCTGAGTTCAATATTGATCAGCAAGATTTCTTAGAACAACGGCAAAAAGGTAAGGCTTGGACTTGGTCGGCACTCCGTCCTTCTGTAGTCTGCGGCTTCTCGCTTGGAAATCCGATGAACCTCGCAATGGTCATAGCGATTTACGCTTCAATTTCGAAGGAACTTGGAATACCTTTGCGGTTTCCAGGTAAGCCGGGAGCTTACAACAGCCTCTTGGAGATGACAGACGCTGGGCTTCTCGCAAAGGCAACAGTATGGGCGGCAACCGACGAGCGCTGTGCGAATCAGGCATTCAACATTACGAACGGCGACCTGTTTCGTTGGAATGAGTTATGGCCGAAGATCGCTCAATACTNNTGAGAAGCATGGGCTTGCTCGGCATTCCTATAATGACGTATCCTCTTG
Organism: Paenibacillus sp.; assembly: GCA_003529225.1. Lineage (GTDB taxonomy): Bacteria > Bacillota > Bacilli > Paenibacillales > Paenibacillaceae > Paenibacillus_AQ > Paenibacillus_AQ pseudetheri. The sequence continues at coordinate 14,626 of DOJM01000552.1, read as the reverse complement.
GCTATTCGGTGATTTCGTGTTTGCATGGGATTACGATTTTTTTGCCGACGGAACTAAGGCTCGACGTTTAGGCTTTCACGCATTCGTCGATACCGAAGAAATGTTTATGAACATCTTTGACGACTTCCGCAAGCGTAAAGTCATCCCGTAAATTACCGTATAAAATAAAAATCTCCGTTCTGTCCATTCGTACTTTTGATTAAAACACAAATGACCCGCAGGAAGGGACACTTTTAAAAAGTGTTCCATCTTACGGGTCACCGTTCAGAGTCGAGGTTTTTGTACTCCTATTCTCCGACCAACCCAACACTGATTGTATTGCCTTGAACAAATACCTGGAAGAACAGTTTAGTTTAGTCCTTGTCCTTTTNNTCGTTTTTGGCTCTGGATTATCTATTGGGTTCTATACCTCATGCGCCTTGACTTGTTATTTCTTCGATGGTGTTTCATTTTTGTGTTCAATAATTTGTAATACTTTTGGTTCAATAGCTTTTAACTGTTGTTCATTTGAACGATTACTTTTAGGAACTTCACCATTAATTTCACCTTGAATTTGTCCTTCAACCTGTGTTTTTGCAATGACATCAATTACTTGTTGTTTAGAGACATTTTTAGATGCTGCAATCTCCACAACAGATTTACCTTTTGCTAATTCTTGTTTTAATTCTTCTGGGCTAATTTTCAGTAAAGAAAATAGTTCTGCATCATTTAGATAGGCATCAGCAGAATAATCAGGCTTACCATCTCTAGAGAATAAACCTTCTACTTTAATGTTTGAAGGTGTAATCTCACCTCCGATCAGAGAAACACTGATTGTATTGCTCTGAACAAATACCTGATAGAACGGTGTTTTTGATCCCTTTTTGGTGTAATTCAACATAAACGTTTTTTGATCCGGGTTCTCCATTTTCTCCAAAGCAAATTCGTACTCTTCGATGTTGCCATACATTTTATCAATTAGATAATCTACCTTCGACTTGATTTCCTGATCAGATAAAGTATTGAGTGGCTTCTCCTTAGGCTCCCAATTCTCTTGAATCACGTGTTCAATCGCACCCGTAATACTGTTTGTATGAAGGGTAATCTTTTTGCCGGTTCCTTCTTTTTCCTGCAGTATGATGCTTGTTTGGACACCTTGAACGTTGCTTGCATCGATTATCTCAAACGATTTTGTTTCGGGAAATGTGCTATACAGATTCTCAAGTGTTGCTTTGCCAACCTCATCCGTCTTGACTTGTTCAGCAGTCATTGGTGTTCTAGTAAACATTTCAATCAGGGTAGGGGCCGCATATGCTGCGGTTGGAATTAAAATCGCAGCAGCAACTATTCCACCAATCAATCGTTTTTTCATGGTTATTTCGCTCCTTTTTGGTTGCAAATATTGAGAATAGGATTGTTCTATTCGTTTGGAAATAGCCGGAGGGCACTCCATAGTTTCTGCCTCTTTGTGCAGATGTTCACGGATTTTGCGTTCAGTTAGCATTGATCTTTTCCATCCTTTCTGGGGGGAGATTCCATATGTTTTTTCGAAGCGCCTGAAGGCCAGCATGATATCTGGACTTGACTGTACCCAGCGGAATATCGAGCAATGTCGCGATTTCCTCAAGAGTATAGTCGTGAAAAAAGCGGAGGATAATCACCGTTCGCTGTTTGTCGGTCAGTTTTTGGATTGCCTTCGATATCATTTGATTCGTCCCATCCATTAACACNNGGTTGATCCCAATGAGACTCTTCCCGAGAGAAGGCACGAATGCGTTCAAAAATTCGGAATCTCCGCCAGCTCTTGACCCGAAATCTCTGCACTTGACGGATTACCAAGCCGTGTAGCCAGAAGTGGAAAGGTCGGTTCGTATCGTAGTTAGCAAGTGATGTCCACATTTGCATATAGATCTCATTCATGACATCTTCCCGATCCTGCTGATGATCCACCAGAAAGGAGACTGTCCGGTAGACGTCCTGATAGGTGGCAT
>DOJM01000552.1:6009-12602 GCA_003529225.1 Paenibacillus sp. | reverse complement strand
TAAGCTGCTTACACCCTATATTGTCTCTCTATCAAAAAAAAGTTCGGTTTCCTTTGTTTTTTTTGCAAAAGGCCGAGTGTCGGCGGCCATCAATCAGGAAGACTACCAGGAGTGCAACGCCCCATATGGCAGCCGTGGCCTGTCTAGTGCTTTATTTTCCAGTCTAATCACACTGATCACTGGCTGTCGTAAAGGGGTACCAAGTATTTGGATTGACTCATATACTCGGCTTCCGATTTGCTCCACGTTGCGAATATACATTTAACGTAAAACAAATATTACGTCCACTACGAGAATAAAACAAAAGCCGGATTCCTTAGAGTAGGAAAACCCGGCTTTTAATCTATTGAATAGTCCTTAGTGTATATTTTCGTTAAAATGTTGGCGGGACCCCTGTAAGCATTGAATTAGCGAGAACGGTAGCCTTTCCCTCGTACTTTCTCTCTATATGCGAATCCCCCCAACGGCACATCAGATGTAGGAGTTCCTTTAGACTCCAGCCGTATTCTGTCAACTCATACTCAACCCTCGGTGGTACCTGATTATAGGAAATACGTAAGATGACGCCTTCTTCTTCAAGCTCCCGAAGATGCTGCGTTAACATCTTTTGAGTAATTGCAGGAATCAAGCTCTTAAATTCATTATTACGTTTCTTACCGAATGTCAGATGAAAGAGAATAACAGGTTTCCATTTCCCACCAATCACCTCTAAAGTTGCCTCTACTGCAGTGTTGTATATTTTTTCGGTCTTTTCCACTCAACTTGCCCCTTTTCGAAATATTTCAACACAGGTCATTGGTAACTCCTGAAGCATTGGAACCATTAAATAGCCCTATTAAACATTATAACTACAACCAAATATATTACGCCTATTCTGGCCGTTCGTTGTGAAAACGGGTGCCGTTGAGCTCATTTTTATTATTTCCCGTGAGAGCTTTTTCTTTCTACAGCGGATTAAAGATTACTACGGAAGTTCCATCTCCTGTACTCTCCATATCCCACTCTAGCTCCATATGCTTCATCAACAGATCCACGATTGACAGCCCTAATCCTGCCCCTTTGTAATCGGATGGACTCTGGATGCCTCTGCCGTGATCCGTAATCATAATGACACGTTGTTCATTACGGGACTCCGTAGAAATCCCTACATAAAGACCACTGCTGGCATGACGTACAATATTCTGAAATAGATTATCAAGAATACGGCGGAACCAGACCTCATCCACCATCCAGAACAGCGGTTCAGCCTCCAGGTCAATATCGATCTCGAAGTTCTCTTTTTCCCATACGGGGTACCAAGCAGCAGCAATTTCCCGCAACAAGCGCAAGACATCTTTACGCTCCCGCTTCAAAGTGATCCGTCCGCTGTTGAGAAGATTGTAGGATAAAAGATTCTCAATCAAGACGCTAAGATCTGCTATACGCTTATCCATTAGCTCTAAGGACTGTTGTCCTTGTGGGGTTAAACTCTCCTTAGTCATTACATGAATGTGGCTGCGGATAACGGTTAGCGGTGTACGTAAATCATGAGATAAGTTGGATACTAGACGCTTACGCAGCTCTTCCTCTTCGATTTCCCTCTTTCGACTTTCGTCAAGCTTCGCCACCATCGTGTTAAAAGCTTCCTCCAGTCTGCCAATCTCATCCAGCTTGCCCGTCATAATAGACTTCGGCATTCTATCCGGTCCCGTAATCGTCATCGCGGTTTGTAGCTGTAGTAGGCGTTTGCGTATTTTTCTAAAGAACAGCAAAGAAACCAGTGCGAACCCTCCAAAAAGTACAAAGAGCACAAAGTAATACAAAGCCCAAGCCCCGACTCCCCCATAAGCCCCTTTGTTGAGCAGCTTGTTTGGAATTTGCATTACCATAAACCCTTTGCCCGCATCCACTCGGTCTCCCATGAAGGCGACGATGGCTAAAGGATCACGCTTTGTACTTTCTTTCATAAAAAAAATAGCCTCAGCCGCAGTCCACTGCTCCGGAACTCCGCTGCCATGATCCCGATTGCCTTCATCAGGTGTGAGAATCAACTGGGTCATTCCCTGCCCATCTACCCAAAACATAGTAGCCTCAGTGTATTTCCGTCTCAGTTCATGTAGCCGCTCATTTATGCCTTCCGAAGAAGCATCTTCCAATTGAAGTGCCTCTTTATGCCACATGGTCTCCAGCGCTGCAACACTCGAATACAGAGAGGTGTCTACAGGTGGAGCCCCTTTGGTCACTTCATTAACCATATTGTAGAGAACAAAAGATAACGGGAGGACCACAGGGATAAAAAGCAGTGCAGAAACGATAATAAGCAAATATCCCGATAGCAAAGAGGAGTTACGCTGCTTGCGAATGCGCCCTAACCCCCTCATGCTCTTACCCGATATCCGATCCCTCGAACAGTTTCTATAATTTCCGGGTTGCCCGGATCAAGTTCTAACTTTTCGCGCAAATATCGTATATGTACCATCAAAGTTTTATCCCCTTCGAGATAGGCTTCTCCCCAGACGGCTTCATAAATCTGCTCCTTCGTCATAATCTGGCCGAGATGACGCAGCAAATAAGAAAAAATCTGAAATTGCTTACCCGTAAGCATGACTTCTTCCTGAGTCTGAGCATTTATTACTCGGTTATCCCCTTCATATATGACTAGGTGCTTAAGCGTGAGCGAATCCTGAACAGATGCCCCATTCCGCCTGAGCAGCACTTCAATTCTGGCTGCCAATTCATCTGGATGAAAAGGCTTCGTCAGATAATCATCCGCGAACTCAAGTCCCTGCAGTTTATCATCAATAGAGGTTCGCGCGGAGAGCATCAAGATTGGAAGCTTAGGATACGCCCGCTTCAATCGTTGTCCGACAGTAAAGCCATCCAAGCCCGGAAGCATTACATCCAGAATAGCCAATTGACAAGGCGAAGCTTCCTCCGTCGCTCCCTCCCCGCTCCGCAGCCAACGCACACTATAACCACGCTCACTTAAATCCGCAGACACGACGCTGCCGATTTCATGATCATCTTCAATATATAACAGAGTAACGGTCATGTATTTTAAGTCCTCCCCTGAGAAATTACGTAAAAAGTTGAAGTCATTATAACATGTTTTAACAGGACACTCAGGGACTTATCTTTTAAAAAAGCCCTCCTAAACCCGTGGGGGATAGGAAGGCTATCGGAATCGATTTTAAATTAGGGGGTCCACACGCCATGCTCTTTATTACTGCCAACATACTCAATACGCGTTGGAGTAAGTTCAAGAATCACATAATTAGGGTCGTCAGGCCCTGTAAACCATGGCTCCAGCTCTTTGTTCCATACCTTTGTGCGCAGCCCTTCATCCTTAGAAACGGCAACGGTGGCTTCAATCTCCAGCACATCTTTGCTTCCGCCTGACTCATATCCAAGCAGCAAAAAAGCATCCGGATTATTCGATAATTCCTCCACCTTATGAGTTTTGCGATTCGTAGCTAAATAAATCTTCAAATCCTCATGGAAAATAGCCATATAACGTACTTTCGGCTTATTTCCTTCTTCGATCGTACCAAAGGAACCGAACTTGTTGTCATCCAATGCTCTAATAATGAGTTGCTCCAGTTGTTTGTTATCCATTACGTAAATCTCTCCCTTCAAGCATGTAAACAAAAGTTTATATATCCAAGCTCACCGTTTGGATTTATCATAACAATGGTGCTTATTATAATGTACCCTTCCGGTTCACATTGAATCCGACCTTAATCCATAAACTACTTTCAATATAAGGGGCTTACTTCGTGAAAAAACTGATCTGGATCGGCTGTCTTTCCTACTTTGTCATTGGACTTGCTCATGTAGTGCTGGGATCTATTCTTCCCGTTCTGTTACAGCATTATGACCAAAATTATAGTGCCGGCGGGCAATTAATCTTTAGTCAATTCGCTGGTTTTCTGGCTGGTGTGCTTGTCTCTCCCCTACTCAATCGCCGTTTTGGGAAACGAGGAGGCATCATTATCGCCACCGCTCTTCTCCTAACTGCTGAGATTGCGTATGCTTTTCTACCTCCTTGGGAGTGGATGTATGTTATTGCTGTTGCGGCTGGCTTTGGTTTCGGTATGATCGAAGCCGTCATCGGCACCATCATTATCGGAGCTGTGACAGAAGGAACCGCGATCGCGATGAGCCGACTTGAAGTCCTATTTGGGATAGGAGCACTTGTAATGCCTCTTATCGCCAGTCCGCTCATTGCTACCGGAGCATGGAGATTGGCATTCCTAATTGTCGCTGGCTTCTCATTACTTTCCCTCATTCTCTGGGGAAGAGGCCATTTTGGGAATCTGCAGCGCATACTGGACGAGCGAGCACCTCGCAAAGTCTCAGCATCCCCGCATTTCTCGCAGTCCAGCACACAGCTTCCGTATAAAGGGAAACAATGGATTCTGCTGAGCATCTTCATCCTTTTCTTCTTTCTCTATGTAGGTACGGAGATGAGTCTGGTCAACTTTATGCCCGCCATCTTTATCGCCAAGCTAGGGATGACAGAATCTGCGGCGGCGCTGACAGTCACTTTCTTTTGGCTAGCTATGTCTACGGGAAGATTGTTTGCTGGAGTGATTGCAGAGAAAATTTCTTACCGTGTATACATTTTAAGTAGCTGTTTACTGACCTTGTTACTGCTGGCTCTTTTTCCATTCACAGAAAATCGGTTAGCTGCATTCATCGTAATTATGCTACTTGGGCTATTTATGTCCGGTGTTTTCTCCATAGCTCTAGTCTTCTCCAGCAAGATGCTGCCAGGAGCCGAAGAGTCAACACCCAGCATAATGATCGCTGCTGGAGGTGTCGGTGGAGCTCTGCTGCCCCTTTTTATGGGCTGGTCTATGGACCATCTAAAAGTGGCACAAACTGCTGGGTTACTTGCCGGTTTTGCCGCCTTCTTGTTCTTGCTGAGCATTGCCGCATGGCGATTCCAATCCAGGCAAGCAGTGCAAAGAAAGAGTTCCAGTATTTAGAATGGTATCAACCTAATCCTTTTAGGGTAATGTCATCTATAAGCATATTCTGAGCACAAGGATGGACGATGAATGGATAAGCTTTTAACTGAGCCTGTATTACATACTGCGCTTATGCAGTTTATTTTTCCCTTTTCAATAAAAAAGGGCGATTCTAAGAAGCTTATCCAACAATTGCAGGATGATGGCTTCACACGTTTTTTTCTGGATAATAAAGAGCTAGAAAATGCCTATTACGGAGAAGGCCACTGTGTTTCCCATGAACGGATGGAGCGCACCTATTTACCGTTTGCTGCACACATTCTTTTTCCACGCAAGAAGGATTTAGACTCTTTCAGCCGCTTTTCCAGAGTCAATAATCTGGACTGTATTCTTGAGATTCCTCAGCAGTCTATATTTTTTAAAATTCTCTCGACGGATATATTCATATGTCCTTTTCAGCTTGGATTTGTGACGATACGTGTCCAGCTTGAGGGGGATTCNNACTGGAATTCGCGGACCGCTTCCGGACGCTAGAGAACACCTTCGTACAGGATGACTACACCTATATCCATTGCGGGGAACAGACCTATGAGATGGTAGAGGATTTTGTCTTCCGAAATCTGGTGGATGGACTGGAGCCTTTTCTGGATCACTCGGATATCAATGGGGCTTATTTCGAGACCCTTCCCTTTTTCGTAGATGAAAGAATGCAGGTGCAAGCCTTTTACGGCTTTCAGAATGAAGGAGATTCTGATGAGATTAGTGTAAATATACGCTATCGCGCCTCTCAGCTTGATGGAATGGATCTGAACGGGAAGCCCTATGCCAGTGCCAGCGATCCAGCGTATATTGCGAACTATTGTCATGAGCATTCCTATAATCGATGGGGCCCAGATACGTATTATATGATGAATGAGCAGACCTTTTGCTGCCTAACCCGAGCTGAACCAAAGATCGCCGTTAACCTAGCCAACCAGATGTACGGGCAATATTATTACGGATTTCTAATTAATATTTTCCATAAAATCGTTCTGCTAAAGCTGGCAAATATGCATTCCCGACTACGCATAAACCACGATTATGATGAGATCGATAATTTAATCTACTCGATTAATAAATTCTCGGCAAAGTTCTATTTCTTGGAGCTGATTTCACAGTCGCAAGGACGGGAGATTTTTCTTCAGCTGCGTAAAGTATACGGGAACGACGCTCTGTTCGAGGAAGTGAAAGAAACCTTGACTGACCTGTTTCAGTATCAAGATAAATTCCAGTCGAAGCGCCGGGATAATCTGCTGATGATCCTCACTGTATTTACGGTGGTAAGTGGGATTTATGGCATGAATCAAGTNNNNCGGAGTAAAATGGTTAGCTATTCCCCCTTTGAGTTTCTTGCTCTCTTCGTGATTATGAGCGGGATAATGATCAGTGTTATCCTTACGCTAGGTGCTCTGGTTACTGAGCTTAAGCGGCGTCATCGCAAGAAACATAAAGATCTGGATTAATGAAAACGGACGGTGAGATTTGAAAAATTTAGGAGCATGCTACTAGACATTCCGAGAACAGCCGTCTATAATACACCGTATGCAAGCATAAACGCCTTCTGCGTCCTTATAAGGACGATTAGCGTTTAAGCGAGAAATA
>DOJM01000552.1:3488-5885 GCA_003529225.1 Paenibacillus sp. | reverse complement strand
AGATCACAAAAGATGTAGAAGAAATGTACATACTACACTTTACGGTTCATGTTGGATGACGGGATCTGGCAACCTTAAAGGAGAGAAGAAGACATGCAAGTCAAAAAAGTACTTATACTTAGCCTCACCTGTATGCTCATTCTTGCGATTGCCGGATGCGGCAGCAACAATGGGAATACAGCCGGAAACAAAGGGACTGCTGCGGAATCGAATGCTGCGACCCGATCAAATGCTCCAAAAGAGCTTACCAAAGTTAAGGTTGCACTGGATTGGACACCGAATACGAACCACACCGGTCTATACGTAGCCAAGGATCTTGGTTATTACGCGGAAGAAGGTCTGGATGTAGANNTCGTTCAACCTGGCGCAGCGGGTTCTGATACTATGGTTACCTCTGGCGAAGCTGCTTTTGGGATCAGCGCACAAGAAGGATTGACTCTAGCTCGTCTACAAGGCGTCCCTCTTGTCTCGATTGCAGCCATTATTCAGCATAATACTTCGGGATTCGCCGCTCCAGTGGATCGCAATATTAAATCGCCAAAAGATTTTGAGGGTAAAACTTACGGAGGTTGGGGCTCTCCCGCTGAGGAAGCAGCCATGAAGGCGATCATGGACCCTGTTGGTGGCGATGTGAAAAAGGTGAAGTTAATCAGTATTGGTGAAGCTGACTATTTTACCGCAGTCAAACGTGACATTGATTTCGCTTGGATCTTCTACGCTTGGACCGGTATTGAAGCCGAACTGCGTGGAGAGCCTCTGGATATGCTGTATTTGAAGGATTATGCGCCTCAGCTCGATTATTACACCCCTGTGCTGACCACGAGTGAGAAGCAAATATCTGAGAATCGAGATTTGGTGAAGGCTTTCCTGAAAGCCACATCGAAGGGTTATCAATATGCGATTGATCATCCAGAAGAGGCTGCCGCTACCTTATCCAAGGCTGTGCCTGACCTTGATGCCGAGCTTGTCCTAGCTAGCCAAAAATGGCTTAGCCCGAAATATAAGGACGACGCACCCCGCTGGGGAGAGCAAAAAACAGAAGTCTGGCAGAATTACGGCGACTGGATGTATGGTCTGAAGTTGCTGGACAAACCACTGGATGCAGCTAGTGCATTCACTAATGACTTTTTACCGGCGGAGTAGACCGGACTTCCCAAGTTCGTTCAAGATTCGACGCCGAATCTGCTTCCTGAATCACTTCGTTATCAAAGTTGGCTTTTTGAGGTTACCTATACAAATTGAGGGGATTGATTATTGTGGCTAACACATTACTAAGCATTCAAGTAATTCCTAAGACTCCAAACAATGAGGATTCCATCCCATACGTAGATAAAGCAATTGAAGTTATTCAAAAATCCGGCGTTAAACATCAGGTGAATCCGCTGGAAACAACTATGGAAGGTGAGCTTAGCGAGCTACTGGAGGTTGTGCGTCAAATGCAGGAGGCGCTGATCGAAGCAGGCAGTCCAAGCGTGATCTCCCAGATCAAAATCGCTCATAACCCTAATGGAATCAGCATGGACAAACTGACGGAGAAATATCGGCCGTGAGATCGACCTGGAAGCTAATATGGCCGCCCCTTGTGGCGGTCGTCTTCTTTTTAACCGTATGGCAGTTATCTGTTTCTCTATTCCATATCGAATCCTGGATTCTGCCGAGTCCTGCTGATATTGCTCGCGAATCCACCAGTAATGCCTCAGGTCTCTGGGCTCATACGATGGCTACGCTCCGACTCACATTAATCGGTTTTCCTATTGGTACAGGTGTAGGCTTGATCGTTGCTCTAATCTTGCATCTTTTACCTTGGGCTAGACGGGCTTTTTATCCACTCATTATTCTGAGTCAAAATGTTCCCTCTATCGCACTCGGACCACTGCTTATCATCTGGTTTGGCTTCGGTCTTTTGCCCAAAATCGTGCTGATTACACTGGTATGCTTCTTCCCGGTAGCTGTCGCTGCAATGGGCGGCTTGTCTCAAAGTGATCAGGTNNATGAATTATATGAAAATGGCGGGCGCAAGCAAGTGGCAAATCTTCACCAAGCTGGAGCTTCCGTCTTCTATCCCGGCACTATTTTCCGGTGTGAAAATATCTGCTACTTATGCGGTTATGGGAGCCGTGGTCGCTGAATGGATTGGCGCGGATAAAGGGATTGGCTATTATATGCTCCTGCAAAAATCCGCTTACCGTACGGATCGGATGTTTGTCGCTATTGTTATTATTGTGCTCCTGAGTCTTGTACTTTTTGCTATTATCGCCTTGCTCGAAAAATGGTTAGTTCGCTGGAAACCGCGCCGTAACTCATAGAAAGGAAGATGCCTGTATGTCTCAAGCGACGCAAATAGAGCAAAGAACAACAGAAATCATAAGCTCTCCTGAAGCTCATACTGCACCACCT
>DOJM01000552.1:0-3430 GCA_003529225.1 Paenibacillus sp. | reverse complement strand
CGTCGGTCCTTCCGGCTGCGGAAAAAGCACCTTATTCCATATGATCGGCGGACTAGTGAAGCCTGATGCAGGAACGATCCGCATGAACGGCAAGGTCGTTACGGGTCAACGTGGTGAAATCAGTTATATGCCGCAGCAGCCTGCACTTTTTCCTTGGCGAACGATTGAAGATAATGTACTGCTAGCCGGGGAAATCAAAGGTGCTCTGCAGGATGGAGCTCGTGAAGAAGCGCGTAAGTGGCTCGCCAAGGTTGGCTTGAATGGATTCGAGCAGGCTTATCCGCATATGCTGTCTGGTGGGATGCAGCAGCGTGCTGCTTTTCTCAGAGCCATGCTGGCTCCGCAGGAGTTGATGCTGCTCGATGAACCTTTCAGCGCACTGGATGCACTAACTCGCAGNNTCATCACCCATAACATCGAAGAGGCGTTGCTGCTCTCGAATCGTATTTATGTATTCTCGGGCCGCCCCGGCTCCATCCTACATACTGTTGACGTGCCATTTCCACGGCCACGCCGCGATGAGATTACGGATTCCCCAGAATTCCTTAAACTCAAACGCCAGCTGTCACAGTGGATGCGAGAAGAACAAGCTAAAAGCGAGAAGTAACTTTTTTGAATAGAGGTCACTCCACCCACTTCAAACGAGAGATTAAACAAAGAACCGCCCGGGCTTCAATTAGCCCAAGCGGTTCTGTTGTTTTAACCAGAATAGCAGTTAAATCTTATTGTGCTTGTACAAACTCTGCAGATTTAATTCCTGCTTGACGGCCGAAAATAATGATTTCTGCTACAGAGTTACCGCCGATCCGGTTTTGACCGTGCAATCCGCCTGTAACTTCACCAGCCGCATACAGGCCAGGAATAGCAGCGCCGTCTTTATTTAATACTTCTGTGTTCGTATTGATCTTCACGCCGCCCATGGTGTAGTGAATCCCTGGGGCGATCTTAATAGCGTAGTAAGGACCAGCGGACAAATCGTTGTCCATCCCTGTTGTTCTGCCGAATTCAGCATCGTTCTTGTTCTTTACTGCGCTGTTCCAAGTATCAAGTGTCGCTTTTAGCTTATCGGCTGGAACACCGATTTCTTTCGCCAATGCTTCGATGGTATCCGCTTGGATTACGAAGCCCATTTTGTCATATTGTTCAATTGCTTTCACGCGTGATTTGACGCCGGAATCAAAGACAAGCGTTGCCGCTTTTTCAGGAAGTGTATTGATCGCTTCGGTAACTTTATCACGTGTAGTCAATTCGTTTACGAACCGTGTGCCTTCGCTATTCACGAGGATAGAACCTTCGCCGCGTACAGCTTCCCCGATCAGATAAGATTTTTCTTGTTGAACTGTTGGGTGAACCTGGATTTGATCCATATCAACGGTGGTTCCGCCAAGCGCCTCAATCATCTTGATGCCGTCGCCGGTACTGCCGATTTGGTTAGTCGTAACGTATCCTTCCAGATCAGGNNCTAACTTTAGATATCATATCCATGTTGGATCCAAAACCACCTGTTGTTACAACAACTGCCTTCGCTGTAATGGTTTTTTCATCAGCTTGGTTAAAGAGTACTTTGACGCCGTTAGCCTTACCGTCTTTCTGAGTAATTTCTTTAACATCCGCGTTCACAAACAGTGGAATTTCTTTTTCTTGTACGTTTCTAACCAATCCTTTGACAAGGTATTGGCCTACCGCAGAGCCGTCTTCTGGACGGTGGGTACGTTTTACACTCATGCCGCCTGTAATCGTAATATTGTTCAGCTTGATTCCGATCGAATCCAACCAATCGATCGCACTAGCGGAATTGTCAACGAAGAAACGAAGCATCTCTTTATCGTTCGTGTCATGGCCGCCCTTTAGTGTCTCTTCATAAAACTTATCATTGCTATCTTCAATGCTTTGCTCTTTTTGAAATTTCGTTTGGGAAGCGTTCATCCCTGAAGAGGATTTACTTGTATTCCCGCCTGCAACCGGCATTTTTTCTAAAATAACCGGATTCAAGCCTTTAGCCTTAGCTTCCNNATAACGATATCATAATTATCTTTTAATTGATCCAGTGGTGTGTAGCTAGCCTCTGATGCGCCTGATACGGCTTCAGCTTTATCATTTTTTGCCGTCTCATTTACCTTACTTTTGTTCTCATTGCCATTACTATTACCTGCGCTGTTGCTATTACTGTTACCGCAGCCTGCGATTACGAGCATGACAGAGAGAATGAGAATGAGAGCAGTACTTGTTGTTTTCTTCATCTTTATAACGCCCCTTTGTGAATGTTTTCACATTTATAATAACGCAAAGTCGATGTTTTGTGAAGGTATTTTTGTAATTAGTTATGATTACCGTTACATTTTCATGAATATTTTCATTTGAATTTCCATAAAAATCCTCCTCAGCTTACTACACAAAGAAAACCGCCCTATCCAGGGCGGCCTTCTACCTTATTTTCTGATCAACGTTTGAAACACAAATTTGGGTAGTACGGACTGTCTTCGCCTTATTTATGGTATATAAGCTATAACTTCAATTTCTACGAGCCCATCCTTAGGCAGACGTGCTACTTCAACAGCGCTGCGAGCAGGGTATGGCTGAGCAAAGAATCTTCCATAAATCTCATTCACCTTAAGAAAATCATTCATATCCTTTAGGAAAACGGTCGTCTTTATTACCTGGTCCATGCTTGTACCCGCCGCTTCCAGTGACATTCAGCAACGACCGTTCCGTCTGTTCCTCGACCGTAGCAGGAAAAGTCCCATTAACCGGGTCTATTCCGAGTTGTCCTGAAGTATATAGGACGTTCCCAAGCTTTACAGCTTGAGAATAAGGTCCAATTGCACCTGGTGCATCCGTTGTTATTACAGTTTCTTTATGCATATTTGTCATTTTAAAAGACTCCTTTATCCAGCTTGTTCATTAGTGTTACCATCATATTCTCTTAGCATTTCTGCCTGTTGCTCTGGGGTTAACTTCGCGATGCCAAATCCCGTGAAGCCCCATATCGTCGCAAAGATTATTCCTGTCCAACAGAGAACAGCCCAAGGTAAATAATCTAACGTTGCAACACCCAGCGTTCCCGCCATGTAAGCACCTGCTGCTGTCCAAGGCAGAATAGGCTCGGTAATCGCCGCTGAATCCTCGATGGTACGTCCCAAGTTCTTCGGATGCAAGCCCGAAGTACAGCTAAAGGAACGCTGCTCAGCCTCGGTTGATATCTTCCCGATTATCGTATGCTCATGGCCTTCATGGATAAAATCGGCATGAATATCATCCGAGACAATATAAGCATCATACTTTGTACACAAGCTAACGATTCGTTCTAGTTCAGCTCGTGTCCATACCCGTCCAACCGGATTATGCGGTGAGATGAGCAGTATAATTTTAACCCCTGCTTGCATTCGAAACTCCATATCAGCAAAATCGATCTCATAACGCCCATTTACTT
>DOJM01000443.1 GCA_003529225.1 Paenibacillus sp. | reverse complement strand
CAAGGTGTTCCAAAAGGGGAATTAATTCGAACAGTGAAATCTCCAGATGGAAAATATCTCATCAAGACTTATTTTCATAATGCAGGATCATTAAGTGCGGATGCTGTTAGGGGTGAATTAGTTAACCTTGATACAGATTCAGAGAAAAATATATATTGGAATTATCCAGATACCGATCCATATATTGAATGGGTAAATAAGAATATTGTTAGAATTGGAGATCAAACTTTAGATGTTTCGCAGAAAGAAACCTATGATTGGCGTGATGATGATAAGCACGTTAAAGAAATGCCTAAACAGTTTAGTAGATAAAACAAGAAAATTTAAATGTATTTAATCTTATTTGTTTAACAATAGATAGTATTATATGAGTGAAAGAGTCCATTTAAATCTTCTAAATGGACTCTTTTAGGTTTCTAGATACGACTACTGATAAAAATGGAACAAACTTGTTACTTAGGTTGTCTATTAAGTATACGTATAAAACAGGTGTTCATGATAGTTCGCTCATTTTATCCCGCTATTTGCCCGTAAAAGTCCGACTGATGAGGGCTGATTAAAGTTTCACTTTATCCTTTACTGTATCTTGTAACTACATTTTGCCTTGCTGTAAAGAAACAAAAAACATTTTTCTTATTCAATAATTCCAATTTCTAGAGCTTTTTGAACAGCTTCTTCTTTGTTGCGGACTCCTAGCTTTGTATAAGCTGTGGAAGCATAATTTCTGACCGTACCATTCGATAAATATAACCTTGATGCTATGGTAGTGTATCGAAGTCCCTTGGCTACTAGTTGCAATATTTCTATCTCCCTAGCTGTTAGCTCATAAGCGGTTGCTTTCGATTGTGGTGTCTCTTTTTGCGCATCAAACTTTTCAAATATTTTGTGAGACATTCCCTGATCAATCAGTGTCCCACCTTTGTGAATAAGTCGGATTGTATTAGCTAGCTCCAATGTTTCAATAGATTTGAGTAAAAAACCATCCGCACCGTTGCGAAGCGATTCCAACGCCTGTTCGGTATCCTGAAAAGTGGTAAAAATCAATATGCGGATATGTGGCCATTGTTGCTTAATCTTTTTGGTTGCTTCGACTCCATCCATGTGCTGCATATCTAAATCCATAAGTATAACATGGGGTTGAAGGCGCCCACACAAATCGATGGCTTCATTGCCATCCTCGGCTAAACCGACTACATTTAAATCTTCATATCTATCGAGTAGTGTCCTCAAACTTTCCCGAACAAACGGCTGGTCGTCTACAATTAACAAACGAATAAGTCCATCTGTTATTTCAGTTTGTCGCGGTATGGTACATGTAACAAGCATTCCTTCATCTGGCTTTGTATATACAGACAATTGACCTTGCAAATTCATTGCTCGTTCTTTCATTGCATTCAGACCGAAGCCTTCCTGCCATTCTACATTTCCTTTTCCATTATCTTGAACTTCTAATCTCGTATATTGTTGTTCAAACTGCAATGAAACTATAATTTCAGTTCCTTGACCATGACGTACTGCATTCGTAAGGGACTCTTGTAAGCAACGAATGAACGCTATCTTCGCTTGCCGAGACATTTCATATTCCTCTCCGTATGCCCGAAAACTTACATTAACCTGAGCGTGCTCCTGAAATTCGGCTCCAAGATTTTGGAGAGATTGAATTAAGGAAGGCGATTGGCAAGGAGACTCCATTTGATGTAGGTAACCTCTCACGTCCTCGATGCTTTTACGTCCCATTTCAAGCAGAGAATCTAGCCTCTGTATACCCATTTCAGTAGCAAGTTCGGTGCGCAACGTTTCCATCCCCATAATAATAGATGTATAAGCGTGACCAACTGTATCATGAAGCTCACTCGACAGTCTGTTTCGTTCTTCCGCCAGTGTAATGCGTTCAATCTGAGACATATATTGCTCAAGTACCGCGTTTTGTTTACGAATTGATTCATTTTGTTTATGATTGACGATTAATAAATGAAAAGCGAANNATTACATATGCGAATCCATAATAGGTGACCATAATCCAATAGCTATTACTTGGCGCAACCGCATAGAAAATTCCAGTTGTTATAAAAACCGTTATTGGAGCTGTCCAATAATAGGACAAATGCTTACTATTCGCAGCAATTAGAAACACCGATATAAGAAATGTGTTGTAAGCTTCTGGAAATAATAAGGTTAAATATATACATAGTCCACCATATAGCAGTATTTCTGTGAACAAATAATATTTATAATTGAATAGTAAGGCTACCCATGGAACAGAGAAGGCAATAATTTCCCAAAGAATAATAATCCAAAGTGGTAATGTTAAACCATCCTGAAAATTTAATGTAGCTAGAATGATAGACACACTAGCAAGTAGGCGTACCCCTAACATAATCCAATCATACCAAAACCAATACTTAACCATATCTAACAAGTCCTTTACCCCCTAAATAGCCTACCATTTTACTTCCTATATAATAATTTAATCCTTCCTGCCTTATTATACTTTTTAATTTAAAACTACGATACTACTCACAGACTGCAAACTTCTATTGATTTAGTTGCCGAATCATACTACGTGTATAGCCCCCAATTTTCTTTGTCAAACCATCGACTATTCTAATACTTATGGCGGTAAATACTATACCCATAAACATTACAAAGAGTGACTTGGCAAAAGTATCTATTTGTATAAATATAATATTCATATCGATGTATCGATACAGTAGTGGTGCCAACAGGAACATAAGTGGCATTACGTAAAAAATGATTGCACTAATGAGACTGAAAATGCCAATCGTAAATTTCTGCATTAGCCAATAGACAGCACACCAAGTGCGACGATCTGTTAGCACTAATTTCACCTGAGACCAGTTCGATGTATCCATTGTTATACTTCTATCGTAAGAGTCTGTTGAAATATCTGTATAAATTTTCGTCTGTATGCGCTCGAATTGGATAAAGGGTGTGGTAGTCTGTAGTACGCGCATAATTAATGGAATCCCAACAACAGTAAATGAAAGGGTTAAACTAAATAGCAGAGCTATTAGGTAAAAACAAAAATAAAACAATCCTGTACCGAAAGTTAGCAATAAAAAATAACCATTATGGATGAATCTTGATTTCATAAAGTTCATCGCTCCTATCTGTGTAATAACCGAATCATACTGCTTTTTTTGTCATTCTCACTAGTGTAAAAGTGTCATATGACAGTTCTAAATGATGTTAAAAAGGGGAGAGCAGCTTACTTCTGGTTAAAAAGATGCTTTTATCCCGCTATTTACTGGGCAGTAAGACTCCCACCTCAAAATTCAGCGTTAGGTGGGGGGCGGGCTGCCGGTAAACGCACGATTGGTGAAGGCTAATAATCAGTGGG
>DOJM01000440.1:446-4240 GCA_003529225.1 Paenibacillus sp. | reverse complement strand
GAGAACTGAAAATGAGAAAACTCGTTCTATTTCTTCACGCATCGCTTGACGGTTTTGTAGAAGGGCCGAATGGTGAAATGGACATTGGCTGGGTTTCCTACGATGCTGATTTGGAGAATCATGCGAAAGAAATTCTGAGTACTGCCGACACTGTCCTTTGGGGACGTGGGACTTATCAGATGATGCATAGCTACTGGCCATCTGTGCCTTGGAACCCATCAGCTTCGCAGCATGAACGGAATCATGCCGAGTGGATCGAAAAGACAGCCAAAATCGTTTTTTCCACGAAGCTGGAGGAAGTCGAATGGAATAATTCCAGACTCGTGAAAGAAGATGTCGAGAAAGAGATCAATAACCTCAAACAGCAGCCAGGCAAGGATATGGTCATCCTCGGCAGTCCTAGGTTCGCACACCACCTCATGCAGCTTGATTTAATTGATGAGTATAAAATTACGGTTTCTCCCGTTCTGATCGGTAAGGGATTGCCGTTATTCCAAGGTCTCAAGGAGAAGATCAATCTTAAGCTAATCGAAAACAAAACCTTTGATTCTGGAGCCATAGGCCTCGTTTACCAGACGGTAAGATGACCTTGTCACTTAAGGTGATTATGCTAACGGGGAACGTTATTGGAACGACAACAGCTGCAATCTAATATTTTATTTTCACCAAACAACAGGTCAAGATATTTATCTAAATAACAAAAATCCGATTGCGCCCAGCAGCGTCAATCGGATTTTTGTATAATAAATTATTGTTCAGCCGCCAATTGCAGGAAATGATCTGCAGCTAAACGGACAGCCAGGATACTTGCGCTGTTTAGTGAATTATCAAAGATAAGAACATGATTGTTTTTTACTGCTTCCAGTGAGTTCCACGCTTTTGAAGTTTCCTTCTCCTTGATGGCCGCCTTTGNNTAATAATATAATCGGGATTCATGCTGTATAGACCCTCCAGAGAAAGCGCCCCGCCCTCCTCGGGATATCCCTTTGGTGGCAACAACCCAAAGCCCACTGTTTGATTGTAGTACATCGTGTTTTTAGAGCCTTGAGCATTAAAATTGGCTTTTCCATCGACCCGTAGCAAGGCAAAGGTCTTATTTTCAAGACTATTTAACTGTTTTTTCGTATTGGCTATCATTTCTTGTGTTTCCTTAATGGCTTGTTCCGCTAACGTCTCTTTTCCAACAATCTGAGCACACAGCATCGTCGTTTTTTCCCAGGTATCGGTGTAGTCAATTAAGATGACAGGTGCAATCTTATTCAACTCATCATAATTGCTATCAACAGAACCCTTGAAGGTTACAATCACATCAGGCTTTGCATCCATGATCATTTCCAGATTCGCATTGCTATTGCCCAAATCAATAATCTCAGCAGTTCCGGCATAAAGCTGTAAAGTAGCGAAATCTTTCATTGCTTCAGCTGCGTTAGTTGATGCGATTGGAGGCGTATCTAGAGCAAAAAAGTAGTCCAAATACAAAGGATGAAGAACCGCTATCCGCTCAGGTCGTGTCTTGAGCACCACTCCATTGTCGCTGGCATCTGTAATTGTTCTTGGCCATCCCGCTTCCTCGATCTTGCCGACTTCAGGTGCAGATGTGACTGAAGTTTCGGAACATCCAGCCAATAATCCTGCTATTATAATTAAGAATGCAATCCATCCAAATAGTCTATTCATTTGGCTCCCCCTTGAGTTGTTATCATTACTATCTGTATAAATGCTTCATTAAATCACGGTTTTTCTGTATGAACAGGTCATTGTGCGAAGACACCATCCCGGTCGAATTTGCCTCCGGCGTGATGTATTGTTTGGCCTGGTTTACTGCATTGGCAGAATCCTGGAACGCTCCCGCTATCAGGTGCAGCTTCCCTTCATGATGCAGAACATCACCTGCCGCATAAATGCCCGGCACGGATGTCCCGCTCATTGCTGATCCTGAAATCCGATNNCCGTTCATAGCCGTGATTAATGATGACCTCATCAACGGACAGCTCAAATGCTTCTCCGTTGTCATTGCTTTTTAGCAGTACGGTCCCTATTCTTTCGTGATCCGGTGTGGCAATCAATTTTTCGATTGAAGTATTTAACAAGCACACTACGCCATTGTTCGCCAAGCGTGAAATATCGGCTTCATGCCCCTTTAAGTTCTCTTTGCGGTACGTTAAATACACCTTCTTGGCAATCGGGGCAAGTTCGTTCGCCCAGTCAACAGCAGAATGTCCGCCACCCGATATGAGAATAGTCTTCTCTTTGAAGCGGGCAAGTGACTTCACCGTATAATGTAAATTTGTGATTTCAAATCTTTCGGCACCCTCGATTTCAAGCTTGATCGGCTTCAGAATGCCTCCTCCAATGGCCAATATTACAGTTCTAGTGAAATGCTTCCGGTTTGCGGCCGTGTGCAATATAAAGTAACCTGCTTCATCTTTCGAGATGGATGTGACCTTTTCATTAAAAGCAACCTCCGGCTGGAATGTCATCTCTTGCGCAACCANNGGTTGTAAGCCTCCCACATCCCAGATCATCTTTTCCGGATAGACATGCACCTTACCGCCAAGTACAGGCTGAAATTCAATGATTTTGGTCTTCATTTCGCGGAGTCCACTATAAAATGCTGCAAATAATCCGGCCGGACCACCGCCAATAATCGTAACATCAAACATTTCCTCTTCATGCATCGTTCAATCGCCTCAACTCTCTTTTTTTATATCCCTAGATGCTCACGAAAAGTGCACCCCGTATATTCACTTCGGAACAAGCCTCTCTCAACCAGCCTCGGTACCAACTTCTCAAAAAACAGTTCCATAGATTGTTCTGAACCGACCGGCAAGGCGATGAAGCCATCCATAGCCCCCGCTTCAAACCGCTCAGTAATATCGTTCAGTACATCCTCGACTGTCCCGACAGATACCCAATGAGCAGATCCGACAACCTCCGGCCTATCCAGGATCTCTTTCACTGTAGGCTGGTTTTTGATAATATACCGCCGCAATAGTTCGGCATGTGTCCGGCTGCGGACGGCCTGATTTTGATCGGGTAACAAATCGGCAGTTACGCGCCTATCTATGGAATAACCGGTTAAATCAAGCCCTAAAACCGATTTAAGCGAAGCATGTCTGCGCTCAAGACTTAAATTCGCATGTGCGGTCTTATGTAATTCAAGCGCCTCTTCGCGCGTATCAGCCAGGAAAAAATATAAGCCCGGCAAAACTCTGATGGCATCCGGATCCCGTCCCTGCTCTGCCGCTCTTTTTCTCAGATCATTCCTTAGCTCCACTCCTGATTCGATATCCGGCATTGCTGCAAAAATAGCATCTGCAACGGAAGAAGCGAAATTCCGTCCAATATCCGAAGCGCCGGCTTGAAATAGCGGAGGCGTTCCTGACCTGTGAGCAGGCAAAGTAAGCGGTCCTTTTACACTGAAAAATTCACCGGAATGATTTAANNCAATCGCTTCATTCGGAAAACTCTCCCACAGCTTGCATACAACATCCGTGAACTCTTTTGCCTTGGCATATCTCTCTTCAGGTGAAGGCATAGGTGACTCGCTGAAATTATCGGCGCCTTCAATAGAAGTGACAATATTCCAGCCGGCACGTCCATTGCTCAGCCAGTGTAAAGACTGAAGCTGTCTTGCTACAACATAAGGCGGATTAAAAGTGGTAGAAATCGTCGTCACCAGTCCGATCCGCTCGGTTTCACGGGCTATCGCTGCAAAAAACAATGCAGGGTCCGGGCAGCCGAAATTAGAGGAATCCCCTAACATCTGCGGGCTAACATACAGATAATCAGCC
>DOJM01000440.1:0-314 GCA_003529225.1 Paenibacillus sp. | reverse complement strand
CAAAAATTTAAATAAATTCAAATGTACAAATCTCAAATTCTACATGCATCATTATTTAATCTAAATAAAAAAGTCTGCACTTCTGGTTCATCACCAGTAGCTGCAGACTTAATTCAAGTATAAGAAACTCGATATGTATATTATCTATTTATCTATAGGCAGAGGGAGAAATACCGAATTTCTTTTTAAATAAACGGCTGAAATACAGCGGATTGTCATAACCGACACGGTCCGCAATCTCGTGGATAGGAAAATTGCCTGCTTTGAGTAAGTCACAGGCTCGTTCCATACGATAATTAACGACATAGTCGATT
>DOJM01000623.1:361-3016 GCA_003529225.1 Paenibacillus sp. | reverse complement strand
GCCGTAAGGGGGCAAGACTTGGGCTCCAATACATCAAGCGGGTTTGGAACCAAATCTAATTCATTTTTAAGGAGGATTATTGCCATGGTTAAACCAATTATCACTAACAAAATCGGCGTTATCGTAGACAGTTTTCAGGTCGGAGTAAAAGAGGGATTGCGCAAGGCAAAAGAAGCAGGGGCTGATGGAGTTCAGATTTATGCGGTGCAAGGTGAATTTGATCCCGCTAACCTTTCTCCGTCAGCCCGCCGTGAATGGAAGGAATACATCGCTTCACTGGGTCTCGAAATCTCTGCCCTCGTGGGAGATTTAGGCGGACATGGCTTTCAGGACCCTGCACAGAACCGTGCCAAAATCGAAAAGTCCAAACGCATTATGGAGCTGGCCAAGGAGCTAGGGACAGATATAGTCACTACACATATCGGTATTGTTCCCTCTGACCACAACAGTAAAATTTATGAAACCATGCACATCGCCTGTGAGGAACTAAGCAGATACGCGCATGATATGAATTCTTACTTTGCGATTGAGACTGGTCCAGAACCCGCTGCGCGTCTAAAGACGTTCCTCGACGGTTTGGGTTCCAAAGGGGTTTCTGTTAATTTTGATCCGNNCGTGCAAGGTGTTCATACACTAAAAGACTATATTGTACACACCCATGCTAAAGATGGCCTCAAACTTGCCGATATCGATCCGCGCGATGTTTACGGTCAATATGGTTATGAAGCACCAGCATTAGACCATGAGAAGATGGCTGAAATGGCCGAGACCGGCTCGGCGTTCCGTGAAGTTCCACTTGGAGCAGGTTCTGTCGACTGGAACAACTATCTGCAAGCGCTGAACGACATCGGTTATACAGGATTCCTGACCATAGAACGGGAAGTTGGCACTAATCCAGAGGAAGATATCCGCCAGGCTGTGAATTTTTTAAAGGGCTTTCGGGTCTGAACGCAGTAGTGATAAAGATTAAATAGTTCATCCAACCTTTGGGATAAAAGAGAAGCTGCCTTACAGGAGAACAGGCCTGTACGGTGGCTTTTTTTATTGCTATTAAACACTTTAACTTTGTTCAGGACAAGAATCTGATGCAATTGCTAATCTCATTTTTTGCAACTTTATCCTCTATTTGGCGTTAAAGAAGAGAGAATACGAAGGGGGAGCCTATATGAAAAGGATAAATCTACTAGCCCTTTTAGCAGTCATTTCAGTAATCATTGTTGGATGTATCAATACAGGGAATAAGGATAAAGGGAATCAAACGCTGATCGATCTAAGCTCTGTTCATTCCATAACAATCCAGAACGATAGCGGTGAATCTATGGCCATAACGGACAACAATTTAATAGAACAATTCAATGAAGCTATACATACTGCTGACTATGACAGCGCCAAGCTTGATATTGCAGCACCTGATTATGAAGCTACTGTTGAAATGAAGAATAAAGGAAACGAAAAGTTCTCATTCTGGATTAAGGGCGAGAATCATGGTCTTTTCACCAAATCAGGACAAAATGGACATTACAAATTGCCGGAAACAGAAAAAGTAGTATTGCTTCACTTATTTCAATCCAATGAGCAACAAGTAGAAGCTGATAATTTAAAAATTGACGAGGAAATCAAGCGAATCACAGTAGCGAAATCTCTAGCACATGGTTCAGTGAATGCTAACATAAAGGCTGAATACATAGATCATGAAAGCATAGAAACTATCGTCCGAGCCATCCGTACCGCTGTACAAATGCCAGGAAATTTAAATACCGCAACGCCTAACTATGATGTTGTTCTAATTTCAAATAATAATAAATATGCCTTTCATCTATGGATTAATGAAACAAGCGAGCAAGGCATGGTAATGAATGTGAACGAAACGAGCACAGGCTACACGCTTACTAAGGAATCAACTGCCGAGTTAAAAACACGATTCCAATAATCGTTGGAACAATGCCTTTATGAACAACTATAATATGCTAATCCCGTACGTTTATAAATTTCAATGGAAAGCTGATGAGCAAAAATTGTTTATGCAGAGTTACCTCGGTAATGTATGGATCTTTGATCTGAAGAAAGGAAAGGACGATGTCCATCTTCTGAAATATCGCGTAATCCCTCATTCGACGACTGGGGCGCCATCCCTATTTCTTTCACCAACCTTTAAGAGATTTGTACATGATGATGAGAGCGGGCAATTAACCTTTTACGATAATAAAGGAGCTACGCTACGTACTGTACCGTTACCACAAGAGCGATATGTACCTTCTGAGAAAATAAAGTGGAACCCGGCGGGCACGATTGCTTGGATGGATACAGCAGAGGTCAACCAAAACCGAATCCATGACATCGATATCGACTATTTGAAAATAACTCCACAAATAATTAATTTTTATAATCAGGATGGGCTTCCCATCAGCTCTATTAAGACTGAAAGCGAACATGCAGATGCAGCGGTTGAAGTTGTAGGATGGATGGACGCTAATGTAGCAGTGATGAAATCCTATTCTGTAGAACTTTTGTACAAGGATACTATAGGGCTGAAGGTTAAGAATGTTTCTTATTATCTCTATGATGTAAAAAAGAAGCAGAAGGGGGCTATCTTTTCGTCCATCCCCTCCAACGCAACCCGTAATTTCAGATCCTCGCATGGTTGATGCCGATATT
>DOJM01000623.1:0-213 GCA_003529225.1 Paenibacillus sp. | reverse complement strand
ATTACCCTGCTGTAGTACGGACGGAAGTCTGTAGGTCTAGTCGGAAACCCTGTACCAGGGTTTCGCCGTTCATAAGATCGGTCTCATACGCCCGTTTGAAGCCTAAGCGATAGTAGAGCTTGATCGCTGAAGCCATCATTTCTGAGGTATGCAGATTTAAAGTGGTGGCACCCAACTCGCGAGATCTACTTGCAGCTTCGTGAATTAGATGGG
>DOJM01000181.1:294-5570 GCA_003529225.1 Paenibacillus sp. | reverse complement strand
ATTAAAGGCTTATTCTACTAAAGCAGTATCGGCTGTTATGGCTGGAGCCATGATTTTTAGTGGCGCAAGCGCAGTGTTTGCAGATACTGCTGCTACGACAACAGCAACAACCACTACACAATCTGTAGGCATTTTTAGCGATGTGAAGACAGGCTTCTGGGCTGAAAAGCATATATATAAACTAGCATCACAAGGAATTGTGGTTGGTAATAATGGTTTATTCCGCCCTGGGGATTCTGTAACTCAACAGGAAGCTGTGCTCATGGCATTACGTTTTATGAAGTTGCAGGATAAAGTGGATACTTCTTCAGCTGTGGCCTTGCCAACTGATTTTAAGGTTTCAAATTATTACAAAGATTATGTTGTACTAGCGTTCCAGCAAGGTCTTTTGGACAAAACTTCGGAAATGTCTCCTGATAATTTGAAAACTTCATGGGGAGAACGTAAAGCATCCCGAGAATGGATTGCTGAACTGTTAATTCGTGCACTTGGAAAAAGTGCAGATGCAACTGTAGCAGCTAGCAAACCGACAGGCTTTGCGGATGATTCTAAAGTGTCTGCAAACAAAAGAGGGTACATCAACGTTGCTGTTGATCTAAAATTAGCCAATGGTCTTGACGGTAATCGCTTTGATCCACAAGGGGCTGTGACCCGTGCTCAATTGGCGACTTTTTTCAGCCGTGCGGAAGCTCACAATACGGTTGAATATGACAACACGGCATCAGGAACAATCAGTCAATTAGCAGATGGAAAACTATCCGTTTATAACAACGGAAAGACATCTACATATACCCTGGGAGCGAGCACCGCTTATTACACAAGCGCTTCTGAAAGTAGAATAAATCTAAGTGATATCCAACCTTACACAAAGGTTACTGTAATTGGAGCGACATATAACGCAGCCTATGTTGAAGTGACTGACCCTACACAACAAGTGGAGAGCCTTTCCGGAAGCTTCGCAATGGTAGCACCTGGTAATAAGCTATGGCTGAAATCAGCTACTGGGTTCACTGAATATTATTACGATGAAACGACTACCTTTGTAGATGCGAACGGGACTTCAATTGAACCTGCTTCGCTGGTAGCAGACAGTATAGTTACGTTCCAGCGTGAAACTTATAGTGGTTCACATAAAGTGGTCAAGGTTCAAGTGACTTCAGGCGTTGTTAACAAGACGACAACAGGTACCATTCAAAGTATAGATCTAACTGGGAAAAGCATTACTTTTAAAAATGCTGCTGGTACGGTAGAAACCTTTAAATGGGAGGATGGAACTTCATTATTCACTTATCAAGCATCCGTATTGCAGCCTACAGAATTGAAGACAGGTTCTGCTGTCAAATATACAGTTAAAGAAAATGTGATGCGTTCTCTAGAAGTGACAGAAGGTATTGAACGGACCGTTCAAGGTGTACTTACAGAACTGACTAGTTCAACAGTTGTTTATAAAAAAACGGACGGAACTCGTGAAGTTAAGCTACTGGCTACAAAGCCAGCAATTGTNNGGGACAAGATTCAGCTTACGCTGAACAGTAGCGATCAAGTCATAAAGATTGAAGTGTTAAGCCGCCAAATTGATCAGTTTAGTGGAGCGACAGTTATTGATTATAATAGTAAAACGCAGCTTCTAACGGTTATGGACACTGATAAAAAAGCCCATGTCGTTCAGTTGGATGAAAAAACAAAACTGTTGATTGAAGGTGCACTTCCTAATTTAGCTAATATCGGTACGAAACTTATTGAGAACCGTAAAGTAAATGTAAAAGCTATAGGACAACGGGCTTTATCGTTGGAAATTGTCACAAAGTATGAAGGAACCTTGGCTGCTGTTAATACTTCCTCTAGAACTATTGTATTGAAGCTTAATGATGGGCAAACTTTAACGATGCCTTATCCACAATTAATTGATCTCTTTGGTAAGACTAGTTCAACTTTAAGTGATGTTCCTGTTGGTAGTAATGTGACAGCCTCACTGACAACTGGTCAGGACATTATTGCAGTACTGAAAGTGAAGACAGCTTTACAAGTTGAAGCAGCAACTGTTAATGCCGGAACCAACCGTTTGAGTGTTAAATGGAACGGTGGAACAAGTGAGATCAATACTGCTGTACTTCCAATAACAAATGAAGCTGGCGAAAGCATTAAGCTGACAGCTGTTAAATCGGGGGATTTTCTTAATGTGACCTTTGATGGAAGCACTCCGCTCGCTATTCAGCTAGTTAAGCTTACAACGGGCCAGATTAGTTCAGTCGATGCTGCAGCGAATAATTTGGTTGTAAAAGAGTATGCTGGAGCGGCACAAAGCTTTGCTGTAAGCGGTGGGGTTAGAATCATTCGTGATGGCGCCACAACAACTGCTCTTAGTAACTTAACAACAGCGGACAGAGTGGAGATTCGGAAAGATACGGATGGAGCGACAGTCATTCGTGTGTTACCACAGTTAACTCGTTCATTCTCTCGCTATGACAGTACGACGAACTCATTGATGACCAAGAGAGCTAATCTGAACGATAAGTATCAGTTCACTCTTGCTTCAAATGTATATATTCATCAAGGAGATACGACATTGTCCGTGCAATCTCTGAAAGAAAATGATAATATTATAATGTATTTCAATAATGATATCGTGGTTGAAATTGTGAAACAATAGTAGCAATGGTGGATTTCTGAGTGAATCACCGTCTTGACACAGGAGCTTTGCCTGCGTCAAGACGTTTTTTTTGAAATATAAGAAAGTATAAGAGTTGTATTTTCTTGAAATGTATGAAACCATACGTTATAATACAGACTTTGCTTATATTTCTTTACATTAGAGAGGACACGCTCATGTGAGTTTTAATGAGCGTAATCGCTCCGTGGAGGGGACACTATGAAAGTTGCAGAGGTCCGCCACATTTTGGATACGATTGGAGACTTGTTCCCTGATGCTCATTGCGAGCTAAATCATAGTAACGCTTTTGAATTAACAATAGCGGTACTGTTATCAGCCCAATGTACGGATGCAACGGTGAACAAAGTGACCGTGGACCTGTTCCAAAAGTACAAAGCCCCCATCGATTATATTTCTGTACCGCTGGAGGAATTGGAGGGGGATATCCGGCGCATCGGCCTATATCGTAACAAAGCTAAGCATATCCAAAGCCTATGCTCTATACTCATAGAACAGTATGGTGGCGAGGTGCCTGAGGCTCATGACTTGCTTGTAACTTTACCCGGTGTAGGTCGTAAAACTGCAAACGTAGTAGTATCCAATGCTTTTGGAGTTCCTGCCATTGCAGTGGACACGCATGTGGAGAGGGTTGCTAAACGACTTGCATTAGCAGGCTGGAAAGATTCTGTGCTGGAAGTGGAAAAGAAGCTGATGAAGGCTGTGCCACGTGACGAATGGACGATCACTCATCACCGGCTTATCTTTTTCGGACGATATCACTGCAAGGCACAGAACCCAAAATGTCAAGTTTGCCCGCTTCTTGATNNGCGAGAGGGCAAAAAACGTATGAAAACAGCTGTTGTCAGGAAAGCTAAAGATCATACGCCAAAAAGTTAGAGTTGAAGAAGAGGATGGGATAGAGATGAAATGCATTTCTGTATACACAGATAATTTTGAAGTGTTCTCGGATATTTTTGATCGCGTAGTGGAAAGCCCACTCGAAGAGAACGAAGAGCAAGAAGTAGAAGGTATCACGATCAGTCATTTAGGTGACGTTCCTGAACACTATTTTGAGCGTATGTCAGTGAAACCTGAGGTTGTTGTAATGAGAGATAAATCTCGTGGTTTGACTATTCTACAGCACGGAAAAGTATTCGAAATTCTGTTGCCAGTTTCGGAAACTGCATAAATTTAGAAGTGATAAAAGGAGTCGGCCCTAGGGCTGGCTCCTTTTTTGCTTTTTACTTTTCTAGCGAAAATAGCAGAAAGATGTTTGAATAACCTCATTTCGTAAGAGATGATAGGTTATTTTGTAAGTAGTGTGTATTTAATTTGTGTCAAACTGGTGATAAACTGTAATTATTATTTATAAAAAAGGTTCTGCGTGACATCACATAAATTACACCTGTATAAACATTTAAAAATGAGTCTGATTTCGTATTCTTGAATGGGTTATATTCAAAGCATGAATAGATGGTAACAGTGGAGGTGGAGAGTCAGTGAGAGCGGAACAGGTTAGAATTGAGAAAAAGACATTAAGTGAAACGGCATCGCTGCTTTTCCAATTGCGTGGATTAATGCATCGCTGGGGTGATGAGGGATCTGAACGTATATATGAAGATTTACAACATAAAGAGGGTGGGAATGAGCTGACCCTTGCTTTTTGCGGACATTTTTCGGCAGGAAAATCCAGTATGATCAATCTTCTTTGCGGCAGTTCAGTACTGCCTTCCGGACCTGTGCCGACTAGTGCGAATATTGTCTCTATTCGCAGTGGAGTTCCACGAGTGCTTATTTATCCTAGAGTTGAAGGAAGTAAAAATGATTCTGCTCCTATAGAGACAACTCCAGAAAGATTACAAGAATACTGTCGAAATGGTGGTGAATATTCCGCAATTGAAGTGTGGAATGAGATACCACTGCTAGGCAAGGATGGCGTACTATTGGATACACCTGGTGTAGATTCGACGGATGATGGTCATCAGGCGGCCACCCGCTCCGCGCTGCATTTAGCTGATGTCGTATTTTATGTAATGGATTATAACCATGTACAGTCAGAGAATAATTTAGCCTTTGCCAAAAATCTTAGTGACTGGGGTAAACCTTTGTATTTGATCGTTAATCAGATCGACAAGCATAGGGAACAAGAAATTTCCATTGAGGAATATAAACGTCAACTTGANNCGGGAATTCTATTCACCTCACTCAAAAAGAAAGAGCATCCACTTAATCATTGGGATCATCTACTCAGCCTTATAACCGAACTGTTGGAACAAAAGGAGCAGCTACTTCAATATAGCCTGTCTCGTTCCATTCATCATACTGCGGATTCTTCTCTAACTGCATTCCGTGAAGATCAGCAGGAGGAAAGAGCAGCTCTCCTTGAAGAACTAGAAGGTACGAATGCAGAGACAGTGACGAATGAACTGAAGTCACTCGAAGAAGAGAAGGAACGTCTTGAGGCGTTGCCTCAGCAGTCACGAGCGAGTTTGCGAACTGGCCTAGACACCTTACTTAATAATGCTAATCTAATGCCTGCAGATGTAAGAGAGGCGTCGGGAAGCTATATGGAAAGTGCTAGCCCTACTTTTCGATTAGGGTTATTCTCTACGGCTGCACGGCGGGA
>DOJM01000181.1:0-232 GCA_003529225.1 Paenibacillus sp. | reverse complement strand
CTGCACGGCGGGAGAAGGAACAAAGTAAACGGCTGGCAGTCTGGCAAGGACTGTTGACCCGAGAGGTTTCCGCTCAGCTGGAATGGCATTTGATTCAGCTGGTACGTGATTGGGCGGAGAGTCTCGGGCTGTGGGAGGAGGCGGAGACGACTCTGAAGCAAGGGTTCCCGGTGGTGAGCCAGGAGTGGTTGGCGGCTGCAGTTAAGCCGGGAACGGGGTATAGCGGTGAGGC
>DOJM01000346.1:375-2643 GCA_003529225.1 Paenibacillus sp. | reverse complement strand
GACCGATACCCGCTGCTTACAGCCACACATGGAGAAAACAAGGCAGATCCTCGGGAAACTTCCGAAGACAGTGATTGCGGATGCGGGCTACGGCAGTGAAGAAAACTACGCCTACCTGGAAAAGAAAGAGATTCAGGCGGTAGTGAAATACGGAAGCTACCATAAGGAAAAGAGCAAAGCATGGAAAGCGAATGTCGGAAAGATTGAGAACTGGACGTACAACGAAGCCGAGGATAGCTGGAAATGCCCGGCTGGACAAACGCTGCATTTCCGCAAAGAGAGCAAAGAAATCTTAGAGAGTGGATACGAAATTCGGAAGCGTCATTACCGAAGCCAGAACTGTGAAGGGTGTCCGCTAAAAGAACGCTGCACGAAGGCAACCGGTAATCGGGAAGTCGTGGTGAGTCTAGAGCGGTTGCGGTACCAGAAGCAGGCCCGAGAAATGCTACGGAGTGAGGAAGGTTACCTCTTAGCCGTACGGCGAATGACGGAACCGGAAAGTGTATTTGGACAACTGAAGAACAACCGGGGATTCCGGCGTTTTCTGCTTCGCGGCATAGAAAAAGTGACGCTTGAGGTCGGTTGGCTTTCACTTGCCCATAATTTACAGAAACAAGCTGCAAATGACCAAAAACGCAGAGCAGCGATTCTCCAATAACAGGAGAATCGCTGCTCTGTTGACGTTTTAAACTTTTAAGAGGATAGAGAGACTATCTCCGCTAGTAGAATATCTACTTATGGGACAGTCCCTTTTAAGTTTTGCAGCTTTAGTAATGAATGATTACAGGAGTATGGGGCAATTTCAGCTAATCTTATAGTTCTTATTCTCTGCTTTTTCAGCTTTCTGTATTCGAAGTTTAAAGAGTCTCACTAAATTTTGGCGTGTATGCTCTTCGTGACAGCTATCCAATTTCTTAATGATAAACCGATCAATGGACATGTCCATCGCTCCTTTTAATTCATTCAGATCCTTATGAATATAGGGAATTTTTTCCTGTTTCCATGTAAGTTTATTAACCGGGATTTCTATTTTCCAAACTCTTATTCCTTTACAAAATACTCAATTCCCAAAAAAAACAATTACAAAAAAAATAATTTACAAACAAAAGAATACATGCTATCTTATTTATAGTTAATATTAAATACACACATCCAAGGGAGCAATCATAATGTCTAATGTTTTATTTATCAAAGCAAATAACCGTCCAGCAGAACAATCCGTAAGTGTTAAGCTTTATAATGAATTCTTGGAGAACTACAAACTCAACAATCCAGAAGATGAAATCACTGAACTTGATCTGTTCGCAGAGCAACTTCCTTACTACGACAATACCCTGATCACTGGTATGTACAAGGCTGCTCAAGGTTACGAGTTAACAGCTGAAGAAGCAGCAGGTGCTGCTGTAGTTAATAAATATCTGGAACAGTTTATCGCTGCTGATAAAGTAGTATTCGGTTTCCCACTGTGGAACATGACTGTACCAGCTGTATTGCATACTTATGTCGATTACCTTTGCCAAGCTGGCAAAACATTCTCTTACACTGCTGAAGGTCCAGTTGGTCTTTTGACAGGTAAAAAAGCAATCGTTCTGAACGCTAGAGGTGGCATTTATTCCGAAGGTCCTGCAGCAAGTGCTGAAATGGCTGTAAACTTCATCGTTGGTAACCTTAACCTCTGGGGTATCAAAGATATTACTCAAGTAATCATCGAAGGCCACAACCAACTTCCTGCACAATCCGCTGAAATCATTGAGAACGGATTACAATTGGCGAAGGAAACTGCTGCATCGTTCTAATACAAGCCTATAAGAGAATTCAATTTAAAATGGTGACCCTGGGCTCAGGGTCACCATTTTTTTTGACCTTTCCAGCCTATTTGTACACTACTCTTGTCCCCGTCGCTGTCTATAAAGTTCTTCTAATACTCATCAAGTTCTTTACGCCAACCGTACCCTCTAGTCCTTGTCGAATTAATTTTTGAAGAAGCTGCGGTTTTTCTCTTGAGCTTCACCTCTTTGGTGCTTTGGTACAGCAGCTCCCGCTGTGTCTTTCGATAGTTCAGCAGTCTCTTCTCTTCCAGCTCACCGGTTTGAACCGCTTCAAGTACCGCACAGCCTTCCTCACGTTCATGTCTACAGTTACTAAACCGGCATGCAGCAGCTAAGCTGCTAATATCACTGAACGCCAGATCTAATCCACCCTCATCTTCCCACAGCTGCAGCTCACGCATCCCTGGTGTGTCCACTATGATTCCTCCGTCCGGCATAA
>DOJM01000346.1:0-192 GCA_003529225.1 Paenibacillus sp. | reverse complement strand
TACTCTCTGCATCTAGGCAAAGATCCGCTTTGGTCAATAAAATGACTGGATTGGCCCCGCTGTTCCAAGCCATGATTAAGTATCTCTCCATCCGCCGAACATTAAAGTCATCATTCAAAGCACTGACCAAAAATAAAGTGTCTACATTCGAGGCAACAATCTGCTCCTCTTGTGTGTTACCAGCTACCTTGC
>DOJM01000543.1:445-2593 GCA_003529225.1 Paenibacillus sp. | reverse complement strand
CGCTCAAAAAGGTTCCCACTGCTCGTTCAACATCTACGTCCACAGCAACTTGTATGGGTTTACCCACTTTTGGCTGAGCCCGCAAATCCGCTACGACCATTCCCGATGTAAACTCACCCTTGTGCTCCACACGAACATTCATTTCTTTATAGGTTACTAGATCTGGTTGCAGCGCAACCATAAGCGCGAGCGGATCATGCAGCGGTGCACTGTTAATCAAAAAGTTCGCTTCACGATAGAAATTAAAATAATGAGTGAGCGATTGTTCCATAAACGAAATGATCGCTTTATTCTCTTCACGTCCAAAACGGTTTAACAAATCGATATGCTCTTGGGTAATCCGCGTCTTAAGCGTAACGTCTAAACCCACCATCATAACGGGAAGTCCAGATGTAAATACATGATCTGCAGCTTCAGGGTCTCCAGCAATATTCGCTTCTGCAACCGGTGTTCTATTGCCGGGATTGAAGATCGTACCGCCCATCACCACTACTTTTTTCAAAGTATTCTTAATCCCAGGGTCCATATCAAGCGCCATCGAAAGGTTGGTTAGATGTGCCAGTGTAACTAATACAATTTCTCCGGGATTCTCATTAGCCATCCGAACAATAAACTCAGATGCAGTTTCACTAATGGGACGCTGGCTGGCTGGAGCAATTTCCACATTACCAATACCGTTCTCACCATGCACATGAGTGGCGTAGCCTGAGCTCTCACGAACAAGTGCCTTGGATGCTCCAATAGCTACAGGAATCTCATAACCAGGCTTAGCAAGCTCAATCAGTCGCAGTGAATTGTCCGCCGCCTTGTCGACATCAATATTCCCAAAAACGGTTGTAATTCCTTCTACAATTACGTTTGGAGCGCGTAATGCATATAGAATTGCCAGTGCGTCATCAATACCTGTGTCTGCATCAATAATAATTCGTGTTTTGCTCATTTATGTTCTCTCCCATTGTGCAATGTCGTATGGATTATCATATCACGGCCTACCAGTACGCTCAATTTTATTCATTTGCTGTTCTTTAAAAGTATGAATAAAGCTTTCAGGATCACACTCTACCAAATAAGTATATACACCCTTACTCGTGTACAGATAGAACATCCCCTCTGAACCTCCCATTGAGCGATAGGACATATCTAAAATATCTTTTATTGGAAATTCACGATGACGAGTCACGACTCTATCTTTGTACAAATACATTAAGCGATTGCATGTAATACTTCGTTGTTCTCCATCCTTAATTTCTCGCTGTATCTTATAATACGGAAGCTGAGCTACCCATTTCATATGAAGTCCTCCTGCTTGACGTAATGGACTCCATTTTATTATTCTTTTTACCTTTTTGCAAAATAAAGAAGCTCGACGATCCCCTTAGAAGGAATCATCAAGCTTCAGGAATACCTTTTATTTCGCTGTATAAGCTGCGGCTGCTCGGCAAAAGCGTTCTAACGCTTCAACTAGAATTGAGCTAGGACAAGCTAGATTGATCCGCAGATGACCTTGTCCCTCAGTTCCAAAGACAGAGCCTTCATTAAAAGCGACTTTCGCTTCTTTGTACATCAGCTGTTTAAGTCCATCTATATCCAGATTCAGACCGCGGCAGTCAACCCATAGCAGGTATGTGCCTTGCGGATGCATCACTTGGACCTGCGGTAAATGCTTCGACAGATAGCTAATCGCATAGTCCACATTGCCTGACACGTACTCTAAAAGCTCATCCAACCATTCTTCACCATAATTATAGGCAGNNAGCTAGCCATATGTAAACTCAAGGCTTTCATTTTTCGATCAAATTTAAGCTTCAATTCGGGATTGGAAGACACGATAAAAGAAGATTGTAACCCCGGTAGATTGAAGGTTTTGGTCGCGGCAAGTGTGGTTAGTGTAATATTCGCAATTTCCTCAGATAAGGATGCAAAAGGGATATGCTCATAACCTGGAAGCGGCAAATCACAATGAATCTCATCAGAGATTACGGTCACTCCATAACGCAGACAGAGCTCACCAAGCTTCAGCAGCTCTTCTCTTTCCCATACTCTACCACCCGGATTATGCGGACTGCATAAAAGCAGCAGCTTGGCTCCACCTTGCATCAGCCCTTCCAATTGCTCATAATCCATCTCGAAGCGTCCATTACGAATAAC
>DOJM01000543.1:0-333 GCA_003529225.1 Paenibacillus sp. | reverse complement strand
TTTATAAGAGTCACTAGGTACACTGTATCCGTAAACCCCTTGTTCTGCGCGGCGCAGAATCGCTTCCTTCACTGCAGGAGGACTTTCAAAATCCATGTCTGCCACCCAAAGTGGCATAATATCCTTCTCACCAAACAACTTCTCGGACTGGTCCCACTTGTAAGAACGTGTATTACGGCGGTCAATTACGCGATCGAAATCATACTTCAATTAAAGTCACCTCATCCTTATAAACTTGTCCCTTATTGTATCATGAGGCGGAGGATATCGCACTCTGGATAAGAAAGAACGCACTTGTCGAAAGTGCGCCTCCTTAACCCTTATACAACTACG
>DOJM01000553.1:3199-4141 GCA_003529225.1 Paenibacillus sp. | reverse complement strand
GTTTTACCGAACTTCGTACCGTCCGCCTTCAACATCAATGGAATGGTCAAACCAAATGCTTTTGCTTCAGGACCTTCTTTTTTACGGATCAAGTCAAGACCGCTTGTAATGTTGCCCCATTGGTCTGCACCGCCAATTTGCAGTTGGACATCTTCTTCTTTAAACAAGTGATGGAAGTCCATGGACTGAAGAATCTGGTATGAGAACTCGGTAAAGGAAATCCCCGTATCGAGACGACTTGCTACGATATCTTTGGCCAGCATCGTATTGACGCTGAAGTTCTTTCCGTAGTCACGCAAGAAATCCAAAATCGTTAAGTTATGTGTCCAATCGTAGTTGTTCACCATGCGTAGTCCCGTGTCGCCTTCGTTAACGAACAGTTTCTTCATTTGCGCTGTCAGTGCATCTACGTTCTCCTGTACTTGTTCCATGGTTTGCAGCGTACGTTCTGTTGTCCGGCCGCTTGGGTCACCGATTGTGCCTGTTGCTCCACCAATCAAGATTACGGGGCGATGGCCAGCAAGCTGGAATCGCTTCAGCATCATAAATGGAATCAAATGGCCAATATGCATACTGTCACCGGTAGGGTCAACACCACAGTATAGCGATATCGACTTCTCGCTTGTTAGTTTGTGCAAACCTTCAGCATCTGTCTGTTGATTAATGGCACCGCGCCATTCCAGCTCATTTATAATGTTCAACATTGCGCTTCAGCTCCCTGGTGAATAAGTTGATTTTTTTANNATTACCACTTAGAAAAAACAAAAAAATCGTCTCCTAGTCTATTATAGACTTAGGGACGATTAATTAACCGTGTTACCACCCACACTTGTATCGATACTCGTGCACTTTTTCATAGATGAAGGTAAAGTCCACTTGCTCCATAACAAAGAATATGTGTAAACCTATTCATCTGAGGATTAAAATCGGTATTCATAGGAT
>DOJM01000553.1:0-3164 GCA_003529225.1 Paenibacillus sp. | reverse complement strand
TTTCTTTCAAATAACGAATGATAAATACTCTTACCAAGACCAAACTCAAATTCTTTAATATCTGCTAGATACATCAGCGAGCTGAGACAGCTTGTTACTTCAAGGCCGAGTGAGGCTAATTGTTTTTATACACTTGTCCTTAGCTCCTTTTATTAATTGAATAACCTCTCTCGTTTCACCGCTATACAAAATGCCCCAGAAGACGGCGTTTTCTGATTTCGTAGCCATCGCTGCGGCTAATAAATGACGATCTGAAATCGCATATACATTCTTGCCTAGCCGGAGCCATTTCTGTGCTGCATCCTGTGCAATAATAAAGGAGGCCCATACCCCATAAACATAAATAACCTCTGCCTGCTCAATAGACTGCGCGTGCGAGTTAACTGGCCGTATTCTGAAAGGTCAGTATGGTGTTCTACAGCAATTTATCAATGATGATAATCAACGTTTCATTCGATTCAACATCAAAGTATCTAACATGCGGCGTGTTCTCTACCTCCGCGGATAAACGGATTTTCAGCGCTGGAAAGCCCTCTATTCCAAGCGACCGACAAAAACGAACAACCGCCGCACTGCTTGA
Source organism: Paenibacillus sp. (assembly GCA_003529225.1). Lineage (GTDB taxonomy): Bacteria > Bacillota > Bacilli > Paenibacillales > Paenibacillaceae > Paenibacillus_AQ > Paenibacillus_AQ pseudetheri. The sequence continues at coordinate 2,584 of DOJM01000553.1, read as the reverse complement.
CTCCGCTTTTGTCGCTAACTCATGTATGGTCATATGCAGCACTTCTTTAGCATTTGCAAGAATGTACTCCGCTACTTTTTTCTCTGATTCTGGCAATTCATTTAAGTCTAGCTCAATTTGCGAAATCATACTTCCCCGCAATTAAACCCGCTCCAACAAATGCAGGAATCGCAAAAAGTTCTTGAACGGTTTATCATTCTTCTTTTTAAGCTGCGCCTTCATTTGTGCGCTTTGTGCTTGTAATTGCTCAGCCGAAGTCGCTATTTTCCTCCTAATACTCATTTAGACTATATTGAGCAATCTAAATTTTGTATCACTTCTATGATTCCACACGTTCCATTATTGACGAATTTTTTTTTCAACATTAAACTATAAGTTAAGAAATTAAATTTCAAAAAAAACCGTTTTTTTCATTTATTAAATTTATCCCAACATTACGGCGCAGGAGGAAATGAAAGATGACGACGACACCAAACATCATCGTAATGAACCATCCAACTAGAGAGCAGCTTGAAAAGATTTACGATATTTTAGATGAATGCTTTTCCGTAGGCCGAGCTTTTTTCCAAGAAAGATTAGACCTCGACACCACATATGATCCAGATACAACATGGTTTGCGATGGTAGACGGTAAGATTGCATCCAATGTACAAATTTTCCCGTTTCATATTAGAGTCGGTCAGCGATCTTGAAAACAGGTGCAATGGGTAGTGTCGGTACAGATCTGAATTACCGTGGGCTGGGGCTTGCACACAAAATTCTTCATGCACAGACCAACTATATGAAAGAAACCGATTATGATATAAGCTTGCTTTTGGCTAGCAAGCATGCGTTTTATGAAAAAGCTGGCTGGAGACTTATTCCCGAGACTGCTTTCGCAATTGAAAAACCAGCAAGTTTGGAGCAGCAGCAAAGCAGTGATGAAATCATTCCTTTTGAAGCCTGTTATCTCGATGATATCCGTTTTATCTATGAAGAATTCAATAAGAATCGCACCTACACCGTGATCCGAAGTAGAACGTATTGGAATGATTTATTGACCTGGCCGGAATGGAAGAAAGTTGACTGCTTGCTCCTTCGCAGAAATGAAAAAATCGTTGCTTATGGCATCATTGAAAAGAAAGATACTGAACAAGGATTTATTAATGAATTATTGTATTTGAACGAAGCGGAAAACGGCGTTGAAGCTTTGTTTCATGCCTTATGTCAGCTGCGCCAAAATGCAAAGCAAATATTAGCGATGCTCCCAGAGGACCATAAGCTATATTCCTATTACCAACAACATCAAGCAAATTCAATTCAAATCAATATGGCAATGTGGAAAATGATCAATCTCAGTTCAACTTTCCATAAGCTTCAGCCTGAATTAGAAGATCGCCTAAACCGTAGCAACATAATTGCAGACCAGGAGCTGCATATTGCACTTCGCAGCAATGAGGACTGTATCTACTTGGATTATAAGCATAAGCGGCTTTCTGTTTCCGATGCTAGAAATCATACCAATCCCTATACTTCAATAGAAGTAGATGAACGCGAGCTAATGACTTATATCATGTTCGGCTATAATGAAGCAGGCGCAGCAAAGGACAGTACTGAGCACGCTAACATCCTTCAAGCTCTATTTCCGAAACAACAAGCCGTGTTTTATTTGACCGATAAATTTTAAGCCATTTTTGATTCCTACCATTTTAAAATAAGGGTGTGTCGCAAGTCCAACTGCTCGGACTTATGACACACCCTTATTTTTGCTTAGCGACAAAAACTAGTCGTTGTTCATTTTTGATCTTCCTAACAGGACAGCACCGTAGGCTGCATCCTTAATCGGCAAAANNAGGCTTCTTTCACAAAGCGAGACTTTTGCAGCACACTTCCTGCAATCGCAATCGGACTTTCATATAGCTTAAGCCGTTCAATAACAGGCACAACAAGCTCATATAGATTGGCTGCACATTTCTCCGCTAACGCTAGTGCATGTGCATCGCCCTTCTCGCATGCGGTCGTCATAATCGGTGCGAGCTGCGCAATATCTTTTTTCGTCGTATTTTTATCATAAACAAAGCCAATAATCTCTTTCACAGTGCTTAATCCAAGCTGCTCATATACCATCGCTGGGATGACCGTATCGGTTATTCTTCCGTCCTCCACTTGAACTAATACGGATAAAAGATCGCGCCCAATGCTATAACCGCTTCCCTCGTCATCAATCAGATGACCAAAGCCTCCTGTGCGATGCTGCTCTCCTTTTTCATTGACCCCAAAGCAAATCGATCCTGTACCGGCAATCAGAATGATGCCTTGCATTGCATTTTGTGCCCCGTATAATGCGGTTTCTTGATCGCCAGTAATCGTTAATGGCCCGATATAACCGTTATTTCTCACATGCTGCTCCAAAAAATTGATGACCAGTGGATTACTTATTCCTGCCGCACCTATACATATATGAGCAACTTCTTGTAAATTACCGCAGTAGAGCTTCATTTGACTAAAAATTTCCTCAAAGGAGGCGGCAATAGCATCAGCATCACCACCGTTATAATTAATAGGCCCTACAGTAAAGGTGAATAAAGAGTCTTCCTGGCCATGG
>DOJM01000523.1:5366-5977 GCA_003529225.1 Paenibacillus sp. | reverse complement strand
GGAGTTTGTTTCATGAGTATCAGCTTAATATGGGCAATGGGCACCAATCATGTTATTGGAAAAGATAATGATATGCCTTGGCATTTACCGCTTGATTTCGCTTATTTCAAAGCGGAAACACTGGGGAAGAGAATGCTTATGGGCCGCAAAACTTGGGATTCGCTCGGAGGGAAGCCTCTAAAGGGCAGAACAAGCTTAATTATGACTAGAGATACTGATTATGCTCCTGAAGGTGCAGAGGTTGTACACACGCTTGAGGAAGCTCTCAGTGAGGGCAGAAAAGACGATGAGCTGATGGTGATCGGCGGTGCGGAAATTGATAAGCTGATGTTGCCATATGCTGATAAGTTGATGTTAACGCAAATTGAACAGGATTTTGAAGGAAATACCCGGTTTCCTGATATTGACTGGAGTGTGTGGAAAGAGGTTTCCAATAAGAAGGGAATTCGTGATGAAAAGAATCCGTATGATTACCGTTTTCTTGTTTATGAACGTACGGAATAGTAATAAAACGTTTTCTCTGACATAACATGTGAAATAGTACAAAAAATCAGTAGATTAATCCATTACTGTGCAAAAGTAATGAGTGCTACTATAATTAAAATTAGAAA
>DOJM01000523.1:255-5353 GCA_003529225.1 Paenibacillus sp. | reverse complement strand
TGCTCACGACCATACGAAGCCGCAATATGCTACAATGTACTATACTTCAACATGAAGAGAACGGATGGGGGAAACGTAAACATGTCTACACCTACAGGTTTTATGGAGTATAAACGGCAGCTCCCAGGTGATCGGGATCCTGAGCAGCGGGTAAAAGACTGGGAGGAGTTCCACCATCATTTATCCGAGGACGAGCTTCAGACACAAGGAGCGCGCTGCATGGATTGCGGAACACCTTATTGTCATACAGGAATTGATATGGCTGGAGGAACCTCGGGTTGTCCAGTTCATAATCTAATTCCAGAGTGGAATAATTTGGTGTACCGCGGCCTATGGAAAGAAGCACTGGAACGTCTGCATAAGACGAATAATTTCCCTGAGTTTACTGGAAGCATTTGTCCTGCTCCTTGCGAAGGCTCTTGTACAGTGGGTCTAATTGGACAGCCGGTGACCATTAAGACCATTGAGCTAGCTATTATTGATAAGGGCTTTGAAGAAGGCTGGGTTGTACCTAATCCTCCAGAGAAACGTACAGGCAAAAAGATTGCAATCGTAGGCTCTGGACCTGCTGGACTCGCAGCAGCAGCTCAACTTAATAAGGCTGGACATACTGTAACTGTATTTGAACGCAGTGACCGCATCGGCGGGCTGCTCACATATGGCATTCCCACAATGAAGCTCGATAAGAGAGTTGTGCAACGTCGTGTCAATTTATTAGCTGCAGAAGGTATCAATTTTGTAGTGAATACAGAGATTGGCAAAGATATTCCTGCTCAACAGCTTGTTGATGAGTATGATGCGGTCGTTCTTTGTGGTGGAGCTACTAAAGCACGTCGCTTTAACGTTGAAGGTAGTGAGCTTAAGGGTGTTATGTATGCCATGGACTATTTAAATGGTACGATTAAGAGCTATTTGAAATCCAATCTTGAGGATGGCAACTATGTATCCGCTGAAGGTAAAGACGTGATCGTCTTGGGTGGTGGGGATACGGGTTCTGACTGTGTTGCCACTGCGCTTCGTCATGGCTGCAGCAGTATCACTCAATTTGGTACACATGAAAAAGCCCCATTGCAACGTGATCCGATAGCTAATCCTTGGCCACAATTCCCAAATGTATACACTCTGGATTATGCGCAAGAAGAAGCTAAAGCGATTTTTGGGGATGATCCGCGTGAGTTCTCTATCATGACCACTAAATTTGTTGGTGATGAAGAGGGGAACTTGAAAGAACTTCACACCGTACAGATCCGCCGGATCGTGGATGAGACAGGTCGTAAGATCTACCAACCTGTTCCAGGCACCGAAGCTATATACCCTGCTCAACTTGCTCTGATTGCCATTGGTTTTGATGGCCCAGAACAAGATATTATTCAGGAGCTTGATCTTGAGACAGATCGTCGTTCCAATGTGAAAGCACGTTATGGTAAATTCAATACGAACGTGGATAAAGTATTTGCTGCTGGCGATATGCNNATATGCGACGTGGTCAAAGCTTGGTTGTATGGGCCATTAACGAAGGACGCGAAGCTGCGCGTGAAGTGGATAAATACCTGATGGGTTCTACCGTTCTTGTTTAAGCATTATTCACATGATAAAAGCATTGACCAAGGATCTACGATTCAAGAAGCGTTAGAACAGAGAGGGAACCCACCGGGTGAAAGGTTCCTCAAACACGTGTGAGTGGTATCCTGCCTTGGTAGCTGTAGCGATAGTATCTACTAACCCGCTACCGGAATCGACCGTTATCCGATTTGAGGATTGCCAAATCAGAATGGATAGTATGTTGAGCTGGCAGTTGAATAAGGGTGGTATCACGACACATTCGTCCCTGACGAATGTGTTTTTTTGCATTTAAAGAGATAATTTATGGGGAGGGTATTAAGATGCGACAAAGCAATTTATTATTAACAACACTGCGTGAGGTGCCTTCGGAGGCGGAGACAATCAGTCATCAGTTATTGCTGCGTGCGGGGTATGTCCGTCAATTAGCTGCCGGAGTGTATACCTATTTACCACTTGGTCGGCGGATTCTGCGAAAGATAGAAGCGATTGTGAGAGAAGAGATGGATCATTCCGGGACGCAGGAGATTTTAATGCCATCCATGCAGCCTGCGGAACTTTGGAAGGAATCAGAACGCTATGATGTTTATGGTAAGGAGTTGATGACTTTTAAGGATCGTCATGAGCGGGAATTCATTCTCGGTCCAACGCATGAAGAAGTTGTAACCACACTTGTGCGGAATGAGATCAGCTCCTATCGTAAGCTTCCTGTTACCGTGTATCAAATTCAGACTAAGTTCCGAGATGAACGGCGACCACGTTCCGGATTGCTAAGAGGAAGAGAGTTCTTAATGAAGGATGCGTACTCTTTTGACATAAGCTCAGAAGGACTTGATAAATCATACCACCAAATGTTCGATGCTTATCACCGGATATTTAAGCGATGTGAATTGAAGTTCAGAGCTGTTCATGCAGATTCTGGTGCAATTGGCGGAGAAGGGGGCAGCCATGAATTTATGGCACTGGCTGATATCGGGGAAGATACGATTGCGGTATGTTCCTCTTGCGATTACGCAGCCAATCTGGAACAGGCAGAAGCTGTGCGTCCTGTTAAGAAGGAAATGAATTTTGAAGTACCAGCGAAAGAGAAATTCCATACTCCAAATTTACGCACAATTGATCAATTAGAGCAGGAGTTGGAGATCCAGCCAGAGCAGATTATGAAAACATTGATCTACGAAGGTAGCGGACAATTCTTTGCTGTAGTAGTTCGAGGAGATCATGAAGTTAATGAGATAAAAGTGAGTAAATATATCGGAGCGATGGAGATCGGGCTTGCTGACTATGAAGCTGTGAAATCCTTAACGGGTGTAGAGAGTGGGTTTGTGGGGCCTGTGGGACTTCAATTAACTGTACTAGTTGATGCCGCAGTTGCTGAGATGACGGAAGGTACGACGGGAGCAGGAGAAAAAGATTATCACTTCCGTAATGTTGTACCTGGAAGAGATTTTGGGCTTGAGCATGTGGGGGATTTTCGCAATGTAGCGGAAGGAGAAGCTTGTCCACATTGCGAGGATGGCGTTCTTCATTTTCATCAAGGCATTGAAATCGGACATGTCTTTAAATTAGGTACCAAATACAGTGAGAAGCTTGGAGCTTCCTTTTTAGATCGTTCAGGCANNGTCTATTGTCTGCAATTGTAGAACAGAATCATGATGATCAAGGAATAATGTGGCCAGTTGCATTAGCACCTTATCAGGTTCATATTTTGATGATGTCCATAAAGGACACGGTGCAACTGGCAGTTGCAGAGGAGCTTTATAATAAACTTACTAAGCTCGGTATTGAGACGCTGCTAGATGATAGGGATGAACGTGCTGGGGTTAAATTTAAGGATTCCAGCTTGATTGGTATACCCGTAACGCTAGTGGTCGGTAAGGAAGCTGCACAAGGTGGGGTGGAGTATCTAGAAAGAGCCTCTGCGGGTAAAGAAGTCTTAGAAATGTTCGAAGCAGTTTCTCGTATCCAAGCATTCTTTTCGCAGCTGAATTAAATTTCTATAACTCAAACTCATAGCCATTGTTCAGGGCGGGAAAGTGCTGGCGGTAGCTTTGTGAGATCATCGCCTATTGCCGCATTGATCTGACCCTGAGTTAGAAAAATGCTTTCTGATAGATCGGCGCCCCTAAGGTCAGTGTCACGGAAATCTGCACCAATTAGATCTGCACCTCTAAGATCAGCGCCTTTAAGGTCAGCGGCAATCAAATAGGCTCCCCTCAGGTTGGCGCCCCTGAGATCTGCATTTTTAAGATTTGCGCCGACAAGGTCAGCACCACGGCTGAAAGTTCTCGATGCTTTTTTTAGTTTACGACGAGCCTCAGTACGCACAAGTTCACTGACTTGCAGCAGCAATAGATTAATTTTTGCTCGATGAGCGTCAACATTCACCTTCTGTAGAGAATCAGGGTTAAGTAAAGTGAGTTGTTCCGTCTCATCGAGTGCTGTTTGCAGCTCAACATGTATTGCATGGGTTATATCTAAGTTCAAAGATTCATTTAAGTACCATAGCAATTCGTGCAAATGCCACATGGCCGTAAATACCTCGAACATTTGCTTCGCAGTTTTTGGATTCTTCCGCCAGTCCTCACCAGTATAAGTAACCTGAGAAAGCTTTTGCCCAAACCCAAAACAGTCATATACAGTACAACCACGAAATCCAAGCGCTCTTAAATCTGTATGTACACCACAGCGAAAGTCTGATTGTAGGTTATGGCACGGCTGGCCAGCTGCTTTATCCATAGCAAAATCCACTGAAGCTGAAAAAGGTAGTGCGGAACAGCACAAACCGAAGCAGCTCTCACATTCTGCTTTTAAATAGTGGCCGTTTCTGTCCGTAAAAGGTTCTGTAAATTTGTAATTTTCAGACACGTTTTGATTCCTCCGATATATAAAACTCGTTTACCAGACTATTCTAAATCATAGAGAAGACTAAGGGAAGTCTGAATTTTACTAAAGCCTACTAACCAATCCATTAAAAAAAACCGAGGTTAATGGTATAATAGAATACTGGACGCATTTTGGACTTAAGAACGAAAAGGTAAGGAGCGATTGTTTTTGAAGACACTCATTATTGCGGAGAAACCGGATATGGGGCGGAATATCGCCGCCGCAATAGAACCGAAGGCCAAAAATTACCGTTCCTATCTTGAAGGGGAGCAGTACATTATTACTTGGGCAATAGGGCATCTAATCGGTTTGGCCGAGCCGGATGCTTATGATGTTAAATACAAAAAGTGGAATATTAATGATCTGCCCATTATTCCAGACCAGTTCAAACTGGTTCCTAATGCGCGTACAATCGACCAGCTCAAGGTAATAGGAGATCTTGCGAAACGTAGTGATCTTCTAGTGAATTCATGCGATGCCGGGCGAGAAGGGCAGCATATCTTTTCACTCATTCAACGACATTTGAAGCTGGAACATCCTGTGAAGCGGTTGTGGATCTCGGATTTGACCCCAGAGACCATCCGCAAAGGATTTCAGGAGCTGAAGGATGGATCGGAGTACGAGAATTTAACCAAAGCGGCAAAAGCACGCA
>DOJM01000523.1:0-237 GCA_003529225.1 Paenibacillus sp. | reverse complement strand
TACTACAAAACATAATGTGCTGCTGTCCGTAGGTAGAGTTCAAACGCCTGTGCTCGCCTTGATTTATGACCGTCAGAAGACGATTGAGGCGTTCTCTTCCCTAAAGTTTTTTGAGGTGGAGGGACATTTTACCCAGAATGAAATGACCTATAAAGGCATGTGGCAGGGGGATCGGCTGACTGATGGGGATAAGGCGGAGGCGCTAGCTGCCAAGGTCAAAGGAAAACCGGGCCGGAT
>DOJM01000522.1 GCA_003529225.1 Paenibacillus sp. | reverse complement strand
GCATCCAGATCTGAAAAATGCTGAGCTACAGCGTTCTTATGGTGTTCTTGGTGCCGAAACGCTGCTGCGTAAAATGCTGCTTCCGGGTGAATTCGCCGCGCTGGGTGAACGGGTACAGGCTTTGAATGGCTTCGGTACAGATATGAACGAGCTGGTGGATGAAGTAAAAAACTAATCAACGAGGGCGACAGCGAAGCTAACTTAGCTTACTACGCCCTCCACGAGCTGCACATTTTACCGCATGAGCTGATGAAGCTGTCTTCGCGCGAACGCGCCGCAATTTATGCGATTCTCGCTGTTCGTGTGGAGAAGGAGAAGCGGGATCAGGCGAGGAGTAAGGCGAGGAAGAGATGAGGGGGTGAATGAATGAAGATAGAAGCATCTAAAGCTGTAATGCTACCGATGAAATCCCTGGCAATCTGGAAGAGTGTCAATAAACAATGTGTTCGTGTAAATAGAAATTTGGATATTGTTAATCGTTTGGTCAAGGGAATGCAAGTGGTTGTTAAGCGGTCAAGCAATGAGATGAGCCGTTCTCTGAATCTAGTGAACCAGTCCTTACAGGATATCAATAATACACTACTTGAGGGTTTCAAACAGCTTCCTCCTAAGGTTATAGTTTCCAGGGATATAATTATCGAGCAAAGCCAACAAGCAGCGCAATCACAACAGCTAGCTCAACAAACGCTGAGTATCTCTCCGGGTGAGCAAATGGGCAAGAAAGAAGAAGAAAAAGCGAAGAAGGTAAATTGGTGGAAGGGATTAAAAGCAAAGGAAAAAAAGAAGGAAGCGGAGAAAAAGCCTGAAGTTAAGGCTGATCCAGTCCCTACTCCTAAAATTAATTTGCGAAAGGAACCGCCAACTCCACCATCTCCACCGTCCCCTGACTCAAAAATTATGAAGTTTCTCAAGACAGCAGATGTGGTAAAGCCATTTAATGCTGTGAAGTCTTTTGGAGAGAAGGCTGTAAAAAAAGCAGCAAAGCCAGGAGACATTGAAGACTGGAATACGCTTAACAAGAACACAGACGCTGCCCTTGGAAAAATTGGTGAGAAAGCAATGGGTGCCCTGAGACCAATAATGGATACCTTAAACAAGGCGCTGACATCAGGCCAATTGTTGCCGATTATAGATGCTATGGCTAATGGGTTTCTCTTCATAGCTAATGTGATTGGTATGGTAGTTGATGGAATACNNAGTCGTGCAGGAGAACTGGGCTTGGATTAAACCTTTCCTTGAGGCAATAGCCTTTGTCTATTTAGCAGCAATGATAGTGCAGGTATATTCGCTTGCAGCAGCTTGGATGGTAGCCAACTGGCCTCTTTTAGTTGTTATTGCTATTATTGGAGCTCTTATTTTAATCTTTCAGATGTTAGGGGTTTCTGCGGGGGATGTTGTTGGTGCTATAGCAGGGGCTTTTGGATGGTTAGGGGCAGTATTGGATAACATTTGGATTTTTATACAAAACTCAGCTATCTATGCATGGGATTATATAGTTAATAGTTTTCATGAAGCCGTTAATTTTATGAAGCAACTATTTTATGATCTAGGTATGGGGGCCCTTGATGTTCTTTACAATATGACGGTGGGAGCCGAAAGCTTTGCTGGAGGTTTCATGAAGGTGATGGCAAAAGCAATCAATTGGGTACTCGGCAAATTTAATTCCATGATTGAAGCTTTAAGTCATATTCCTTTCTTCGATAAGATGGGGATAAGTGAGATAAAAGTCGATATGCTGGAACCNNTGCGGCAAGTGATATGATCGATAAATACCGTCAAGGACTTCAGACACTTGCTCCAACTTTAAACGATATTCCAAAACAAAAGACGCCGAAGATTGAGTACGTTAATCTAAAAGATAGTTTTAATAGTGCCAGTCAAACAGGAAAGAATGCGATGAACAGATTTATGGATAAAGGGCGCGATGTAACAGATAAAGTAAAGGAGAAGTTGAACCCGATTAGCAGTACACAATCTCTGAATTCAACAGGACTACTAGCCAACCAAAGCAACAATCTAAACACCGTTAACCGCGTGAAAGAACTCGACTCCATCAACGNNACTGTAGACATCTCCAGTGATGATTTGAAAATGCTGCGTGAGCTAGCGGAGATTCAGGCGATCCAGAATTTTGTGGAGCTTACGCCTACGGTGCAGGTGACGACCGGGAATATTAACAATGCCGGTGACATTGATTCGATTATCAATAAGATCGGGCAAAAGCTGAACGAGGAGTTTGTCTCTACAGCGCAGGGGGTGTATACGTAACGTGGAAGAGTACGGGATTTTTCTTGGTTTTAATAATCAGGCAGAAGCATTCCGGCTGCCAGTCAACCCGGAGACCTTGGAGATCAAGGAGAGCGGGGATGGAAAAAGCTATACTATTATCGATCTGGGTGAGATCAATACGATTGCTTATCCGAAGCTGACGGAGATCACCATTGAAAGTATATTTCCGGCACAAAGATATCCGTTCGTATTGGTACAAGAGGATGTGCTGAAGAGACCCTTTGAATATGTGGAGCTTATTAAGAAGTGGATGATGAGTCGCAGGCCTATTCGTTTTGTATTCTCCGGGGTGAGCTATGCGGATGACACGAAAAAAGCTGAGGGGAAGCTAAACGATGCGAAGAAATGGTTAAAGCAATCATCGACTAGTGAGGATAAATCCATAGAGATTGATTTTGGTGTGAATATGGCTATGAGTATCGAAGGCTTCACTTGGAAGCTCAGTGCGGGTACGTCAGGGGATATTGAATATTCATTGTCTCTCAAAAAGTATGTATTCTATCAGGCTGTAGCTGTAAAGGTTGTCAACGATGAAGTGAAAGTAGAGAAGAAGCGGGCGAATGAAACTCCCAAACCTACTACGTATACCCTGAAATCTGGAGACAACCTATGGAAAGTTGCTAAAGAAAAACTTGGGGATGGCAAAAGGTGTGGAGAAATCCAGAAACTTAATGGCATTAAAGATAGTGAGCTGAGGAAGCTTCCAATCGGTAAGGTCATTAAGCTGCCGTAGGAGGATGTTATGGAACTGCTTGTGAAGAATAAGGAAGGTAATCTATGGGATATTTCTGGCATCGTCTCCGATATTTCTTGGAAAACGGCCCGCTCAGGAAAACCGGCAACGCTAGAGTTAACACTTGTGGACAGTGGAATCTATCAGCATCCCAAGTTCAGCGTCAGCAACGGTGATATTATTCAGTTCAGCAAAGATAATGTGGATGTATTCTACGGGTTTGTGTTCAGTATTGATACGGGCTCAGATCAGGAAATCAAGCTGACTGCCTATGATCAGATGCGTTATTTGCTGGGCAATGGCAGTTATGTTTTGCAGGATGTTACGGCTAGTGATGTGATCAAAAAAATAACGCAAGACTACGGCCTGAAGACAGGTGTGCTGGAGAATACAGAGTACCGAATTCCCTCATTAATTGAAGATGACAAAAAGCTGCTGGACATCATTATGGGAGCGATCGGCAGTGAGCTTCAGTATAAGGGACGGCTGATGGCTTTTTACGATGACTTTGGTAAGCTGACGCTTCGTAAACCGGAGTCTATGCTGCTTAATCTGGTGCTGGGAGCGGGGCAGTATCTGTATGATTATTCGCTCAAAAAAAGTATTGATGATGACACGTACAACACCATTTTTCTATACAAGGATAATGAGAAGTCTGGTAAGCGTGATTTCTTTCCGGTTAGCGATAAGGATAATGTGAAACGCTGGGGTATCCTGCACTTGTATCAGAAGGCCGATGACAAAGCGAATGCTGCACAAATTCAGGAGAAGGCAAATAATCTGCTAAAAATGCACAACCGTGAAAAGCTTAGTCTCTCCGTACAGGCGATTGGTGATATGCGCGTAAGGGCTGGTAATTTCATTTATGTCCTGCTTGATGAATTCAAGACTCAGGTTTTTCTGGTGGATCAATGCAGTCATAAGATTTCCGGTGGGGAGCATACGATGTCCCTCGATATAAAGGTGGTGTAGAAATGATGTTGGATATTATTAAAAAAGCAAGCTTAGGAGCCGTGGGAAATACAAATCCCGTGGCTTTTTCTTATGGGACGGTAACGGAGGCAGCTCCTTTGCAGATCCAGGTGGATCAACGTTTTATTTTATCGGGGAATGCGCTAGTGCTGCCTGAATCGGTAATGGAATGTAAAGTCGAGCTAGAGGGTAGAGAAGTGGTAGTACGTCGAGGACTTGCCTCTGGTGATAGGGTTCTGATGGTTCGGATGCAGGGTGGACAAAGCTATATTGTTCTGGATCGGCTGGTGAGTCCGATATGATTCCTGCGATTGGAAAAGCTGGACCGATAACAGCCCTTCTTGAAGGCGAGGTCAACCTTGAGCGTGGGGAAAGCCCCAGTCTAACCTACCGAATGGATTGGGACAGAAGAAGGATTACTGGTCAAGCGGATGGACTTGAGGCAGTGCAGCAGGCAGCGGCCAAAATTCTGCGAACCGATAGATTTGAACATCTGATTTACAGTTCGGATTACGGAACAGAGTGGCAGCTGGTTCTGGGTAAGGATCGGCTGTTGGTCAGAGCTGAAATCAGACGTGTCATTAATGAGGCCTTACTTCAGGATGAACGAATCCTTAGCTTAGAAAATATTGAGGTTTCTTTTACCGGAGAAAACTTAACTTTTGACTGCAAGGTGGCCACACGTTACGGAAATTTTCAGCTGAGAAAGGAGTGGAATGAGGATGTATGAGGATCAGACGTATGAGGCTCTTTTAGAGCGGATGCTGGACCGGGTTCCGTCAGGTCTGGATAAACGCGAGGGTAGCATTATTTATGACGCGCTCGCTCCGGCAGCAGCAGAGCTGGCGCAAATGTACATTGAGCTGGATGTGAATAATAATCTGTATTTTGCAGATACGGCTACCGGTGAGTACTTGGAGCGAAGTATCTCCTGGTCAGGCATTGTAAGGCGTGAAGCGAGCAAGGCGCAGCTAAAAGGAATTTTTTATAAAGCGGATGGGGGATTTGTGGATGTTCCTCTCGGTAGCCGCTTCTCACTCGATATGCTGAATTATATGGCTGTGGAGAAGCTATCTCCTGGAGTGTATCGGGTGGAGAGTGAAACCGCTGGAGAAGAAGGAAACCGATATTTTGGCTCTTTGCTGCCAGTGGATTATATTTCAGACCTCGCGCGCGGAGAAATAGCTTCTCTTCTGATCCCAGGAGAGAACGCCGAAAGTGATGAATCGCTACGCCAGCGTTATTTGGATTCAGCCAGACGCCCAGCTACTAGCGGCAATAAATATCACTATATGGAGTGGGCTATGCAGGTTGTGGGGGTGGGAGGTGCACGTGTTTTTCCGTTATGGAACGGTCCTAAGACGGTGAAGGTGATTGTTGTGGACGCTGAGAAAAAACCTGCTTCTGAGCTACTGGTGACTAAGGTTCAACATTACATTGATCCGGTCTCTGGAGCGGGTGAGGGGCAAGCCCCCGTAGGTGCTGTTGTAACTGTGGCGTCGGCGAAGGGCAAAAGTATTAGTGTAAGCGCAAAAGTAACCCTTGCTTCAGGTTATGCGCTGCAAGCTGTAAATGAAGATTTTAAGGCGATTCTTGAGAGCTATCGCAAAGAGAAGGCTTTTTCAGCAACCTATATTAGCCAGTCTGTAATCGGTGCACTATTGCTAGCTACTGAGGGAGTTGCGGATTACAGTGAACTGAAGCTGAACGGTGGAGCGGGCAACGTAATGTTGAGCGAAGAAGAAATACCTTTGTTCGGTAATGTTTTACTGGAGGTGTAGCATGAGTTACCCGGAGAAAGTTGATATTTTTCAAGAAAAGCTTAATAAAAAAGCAAACGGTGGCAG
>DOJM01000343.1 GCA_003529225.1 Paenibacillus sp. | reverse complement strand
TCTATGAAGAAGATGCGTCCATCCTTTGTAATACCTATATCCAGTCCGATATCGGCCAGACCTGGAAGGTCTTGTTCGAGACAACGAGCTATAATAAGGCTAAATGTTTCGACAGCCATACGGATATGGGCCGCTATTGCTCTAGAGAAGGCTTTTTCAAGTGCAAAGGAAGAGCTTAACGCTTCTCCTCCACGGGCTATATTGGAGACAAATCCCCCAGGGGGTGCTAGTTTAGCAAAGAGACCCGTGACCTGCCAATCGCCTCCCCAGCCACGTTGAACGGTGACACGTAAATCAAAGGGACGTCCTTCAATCTCAGCAAGGGGAATACGCTCCTGCACGAGATAAGGGNNCTCGGAGCATTTTTGGCAGCGCCCCCTGATATACGGGAGTACTTATCCAGCGCCGCATTGAGGGGGAGAGATAATTTAAGCTCCAGCGCTGAGGCCCTTTACGAACCAGTCGCATAACCCCATTCCCAATGCTTCCACGGCAAGGTTTAAGAATAAGATCGGGGTAACGATTCATCATTTGTTTGAGTCCAGATACGCCAGTTGTTGCTGGCAAAACCTCACGCAGCTCTTCATGCTGCTTAAGCAGTTCATGGATGTCATCCTTACCGTATCGATTGCAAGTATTGTACACCAAAGGATGGTGCCGCAGCAGACGTTGCATTCCTGGGCTATTCTGGCTGTATATAGCCCGGTTGTGGATGACATTGGGCGTAGGAACTACTACGCTTTTATATCCATTAGATCCCTTTATATAGGCGGCACTGAAGCCTGAGTCTGTATTGATGTCCGCGAGCTTCAGGAAGCAGGGGACCAAGCCGTATGCAGCGGCCGCCTCTTCATAGTTGGACAGAGACTCCTGTCCTGTTTTTAGCCGGGGAACGCCCCGGTGCATATCGGCATTTAGTAGTATTCCAACGAGCTTATGCCCCATGTTTGTTCCTCCTGTTTCTTCGGTCACGTGATTCCCGCCTTTACTACTCTAGTCATTGTATGTTTGTACCCGCGTGTCAGGATGGACGAATGCGCGGCGGCAGAAGCCTCTTTTTAAAAAATAAGAACGTATAAATTTCATCAGAATCTTATGAAGGGCTTATCGCAAAAGGGTGTCATCAGCTCATACCGCTGCATATGATGCCTAGGAGAAACAATATATGGAAGGAGGAGACTGCTTGTGAGGGGTTCCAAAAAAAAGCAGCCGCGCAGTCCACAAAAACGACTTTATTTTGTAGATAATCCCAATACAGAGGAACTNNGTCCTGCAGCCGGAGCCTATGGTGGAGGTGCAGCTTCAGAAACAGGTGGATAATCTTCCTGAAACCATATGGTTCGCTCCCGAGAAAGAACGGTTTCAGCCTGTTTATACAGATGATCTATCAGATGCAGCGGTTACTGGAGCCAAAATTGCTCCACGCACCATTGACGGTTCTAAGCTGAAGTTCGGCATTATTGGTACACCATGGCTGCAAGATTACGCTGTGCAGAGTATCAATATCGCGGACAAGGCAGTTACTTCTTCGAAAATCGCGCCTGAATCCATTGTGGGTGAGCATTTAGCTGAAGGTAGCGTAAGCGGTGGTAAACTGCTGGATCATTCCATTAGTGGGGAGAAGCTGAAGAACGGCAGTATTAGTCCAGAGAAGCTGGCTGATCGGATTATCGGAGGCGGTCAAATTGCAGATAAATCTATAGAGAGTCGTCATTTGAGCGATCTGATTATTACGGCGGATCTACTGGAAGATGGCGCGGTTACTGGTGAAAAAATAGGAAGTAGCAGTATCACTGGCCGCCACCTCGCAAACGGGAGTATTGACCGTTCCAAGCTGGCTGAGGCAGCGGTATCTGGCGATATTATAGCCGATGGAGAAATAAGCAGCTCCAAGCTGGCTGATGCTGTTATTGAGGGGCGCCATCTTAGCGATGCTCTGATCACCGCCAGACATTTGGCTCCGGGAGCGATTGGTCCAGAGCAGCTTGCCAGCAAGCTGATTGGCAAGGGACAGCTCCAGCCGGGTGTGATCGAAGGTGCACATGTAGCAGAGGGTGCTATTGGTTCCAAGCAGCTAGGTGCAGAAGTGGTNAGAAGCATCCACTTAAGTGCAGAAAGCGTACACGGTTCCCATATCGGCGATGGAGAAATTTCGAGCCGCCATTTGGCTGACCGAAGCATTTCTTTCTTGAAGCTATCGGAGGGTGCGGTAGGTACTGCACAACTGGTTGAGCAAGCGGTCACCTCATCGAAGATTGCAGATCAAAGCATACTCGCACATAAGCTAGCAGATGAAGCTGTAACCACCAGACATATTGCCAAATCCGCTATACGTGGACCGCAAATTGCTATGCAAGCCATTTCCTCCAACCATCTGGAACGTGAGGCTGTGAATCACTCCCATTTAGCTTCGGAAGCGGTAGGCTCGGAACAGCTTATGGATGAAGCTATTCATACTCATCATCTGTCCTCAAATGCTGTCACTGGAGAAAAGCTGGCCTCAGAGTCAGTGGGTGCGGAACATCTTCGTCCACAGAGTGTAACATCTGCCAAGTTAGCGGATGGAGGGGTGAATTCGGCTAAACTAGCAGCGGGATCGGTCATCGGAAGCACGATTGCTCGCGAAGTGGTGAGTGGTGAGCATATTGCTTTTTGTGCTGTGGGTGAGAAGCATTTGGCCGATGCCAGCGTGAGCGGGCGTACTTTACAGGACGCTGTGGTGGATAAAGATCATTTAGCTACGGGAGCCGTGGAACGGAGACATCTTGGAGAAAATAGTGTGACTGCTTCGGCGATTCAGTCCGGTTCAGTTTCAGGAGATAAGCTGGCTTCTGCTGCGGTGAGAGAGATTCATTTGGCCGCTGGAGCTGTGCAGCCACAACATCTGGCTGATCATGCGGTGACATCGTTAAAGCTGTCCCCGGAAAGTGTATCGACGGATAAAATTAGTGATTTGTCGGTCACTTCTTCTAAGCTTGCTGATGGAAGCGTAGATTCCAGTAAATTAGCAGTGTCGGCAGNNGCAGACATATGAATCCGGGAAGCATTGGCGGGGCGCATATCCGGCCGTTGTCCATCGGAAATGGCCATATTATTCCTAATTCTATTTCTTCGATTCAAATACAGGAGGGTAGCATTAGCGGCTCTAAGCTAGCCAAAGGGGCAGTGGATTCCCAGCATCTTTCACCGGGCAGTGTAGACGGAAGCCATCTAAGTATTGATACGATTGAAGGGCGCCATATCGGGCATGGTGAGATCAAGCTGGCTCATCTAGCCGAAGATGCACGCAGCTCCGACTTGTTGCCAGAGGGCAGTATTACGGGAGAGAAGCTGGCAGAAGAATCCGTAGATTCTATT
>DOJM01000113.1:33625-33965 GCA_003529225.1 Paenibacillus sp. | reverse complement strand
CGATGACATTATCCAGTCCCATCGCAGCATCGGCTAGAATAATTGTACCCACAGCAGCCCCTAAGCTTTGACCAGCCTTGATATTCGCTGAATTGTTCTCATCTGTTAACAGCTTATAGGCAATTAGAATAAGTAAAACCCCGCCTGCCAGCAGTAACCAAGGGATTTTTAATAACCATACGACCAGAACCGTTGCGAAAATCCGTAATACGACGGCACCTGCTGTTCCAAGCACAATTGCTTTATTTTGAGTGCTGTTCGGCAAATTACGCGCAGCAAGTCCGATGACTATGGCATTGTCTCCCGCCAGAATGAGATCTAGAAAAATAATATTGAGCAG
>DOJM01000113.1:33244-33615 GCA_003529225.1 Paenibacillus sp. | reverse complement strand
GATGTATTCAAGGCATAGTCACCCCTAAAGTTATTTAAGATGAGCACGAAGATATGCTTAGTTTTGTATACGCAAAAAAAGGGGCATACATGCTTTCATCCTCAAAAAAAGTTGGACAGGAAGCATAGCTTGTCACTTCCGAACATACATGTAGTTACATGTGATTCGGGGAGGTATGAGCGAATGGAATCATTATTACTCCTTGGTGAAATATTGATGATCAATCTTGTGCTGAGTGGAGATAATGCTATGGTCATCGCTATGGCCAGTAAGGACCTTCCGGAGAAGCACCGGAAGACTGCGGTATGGTGGGGAGCTGCGGGAGCTGTTATTCTGCGCTGCTTGCTTACTTTTGTCGCGGTATTACTGTT
>DOJM01000113.1:31773-33239 GCA_003529225.1 Paenibacillus sp. | reverse complement strand
AAAATCCCTTATATCCAGGCTGGAGGAGGAATTCTGCTGCTATGGATTGCATTCAAGCTGCTGCTGGAAGAAGAGGAGGACCTTAGAGTCGCGGAAACATCCTCCGTATGGAAATCCATCCGAACGATTCTCGTGGCTGACTTTATTATGAGTCTTGATAATGTCCTGGCGATTGCCGGTCTAGCCAAGGGGGATTTGGCTTTAATTGTCATCGGGATTGCGCTCAGCATTCCGATTGTAGTATGGGGAAGTGGCCTCATTGTGGGGTGGCTGCATAGATTTCCGATACTCGTATTTATCGGCGCTTATATTTTAGCCTTTACAGCAGGTGATATGATGCTTCAGGATGCAAAATTAGGGACAATGTTATCCTTTTTGCTCCCATCCACGCATTCCATACTGCCGATCGCTTTAGGAATATTAGTAGTTGTTACAGGAGCAGTTAAACGAAGAACAACATCAGTAGGTTAATAAATTGCAATAAAAGGCAATACTACAAGGACATCTCCATAAATTGGAATCGTCCTTTTTTTGTCGTGGTCAGTGATGGCATTTTGTGTATATTTCAGATAATATATGAATAAGAATCCTGTCGTTTTCTGGGTATGAGATGATAAGGTAGTGAGGTAGACGTGAATTTGAAGGGATGGGTGAAGGATGTCCTCAAAGAATGACATAAGACTAGGAATATTTATTGCAGTTGCTGGATTTGTGATTTTATTTGGTAAGCTGGGAGTCTTCGGATTTTTGGGACGTGCCCTTTGGCCGCTAGTGATTTTACTTCCAGGATTAGTTCTACATATGTTATTTTTTAGCCGCCGTGCTTCGGCAACGGTATTGATTCCCGCGGGAATATTAACGGTATNNATTGTTTGGTCTTTGCAATATATGGGGATGGGGGCTTATGAAATATTTATGGCCTGTGCTTCTACTTGGCATTGCCGTAGGTCTGTATGAATATTCCATCAATTCTCCAAGACGGACAGGGGGACTATCTGCAATTGCTGTGATATTAGGCGTTGTAAGCATAACGCTTTGTGTTTTCAGTCTTATGGGTACGGGTGTGATCTATCTAATTGGTATTGTATTCATCGCTGCAGGGATTTGGCTGATTACCGGACGGGGCAGAACACGCGGCTGGAAGAGATGGTATCGAAGTTAATTAATGTTGGATCTTGTGAAAAAAAACGGAATTTGGCAACTGTTTTTTCATAAAAAGACTTGCTTTTCATAGTGCTTTCACTATAATATTAATGTTATGTTGAAGCGTCGGCTTTCTGCCTGGCGCTTCTTTTGTGAGACTGCCGTGACATGCTAAGAATTTTAACAGTTTTAATTTGATAAATGAGAGGATTTGGATACAAATCATGCATTCAAGAAAAGATATTCGCAACATTGCGATCATTGCCCACGTTGACCATGGCAAAACAACACTCGTCGATCAGCTTCTTCAGCAATCGGGGATC
>DOJM01000113.1:24406-31748 GCA_003529225.1 Paenibacillus sp. | reverse complement strand
CCTGGACACGCTGACTTCGGTGGCGAAGTAGAACGGATTATGAAAATGGTTGACGGTGTATTGCTGGTTGTTGATGCTTATGAAGGCTGCATGCCGCAAACGAAATTCGTATTGCGTAAAGCTTTGGAGCAGAAGCTGACTCCAATCGTTGTTGTGAACAAGATTGACCGTCCGGCTGCACGTCCGAAGGAAGTTATTGATGAAGTACTGGATTTGTTCATCGAGCTTGAAGCCAATGATGAACAATTGGAATTCCCAGTAGTTTATGCATCTGCTCTTAACGGAACATCAAGCATGGACCCTGAGAAGCAAGATGAGACAATGCTTTCACTTTACGAAACAATCGTTGAGCATATCCCAGCTCCAACTGAAAGTGTAGAAGACCCGCTTCAATTCCTCGTAACGTTGATGGATTATAACGAATACTTGGGTCGTATTGCTATTGGCCGTGTAAACCGCGGTGTGATTAAACAAGGTCAATCTGTAACTGTAATTATGCGTGACGGTAAGAGTAAAACCGCACGTATTGAGAAATTGTTCGGGTTCCAAGGTTTAAAACGTATTGAAACAGAAGAAGCGGGCGCAGGCGATATCGTTGCTATCGCAGGGATCAAGGACATTAACATTGGTGAGACCATTGCTGATCCAGCGAATCCAGAAGCACTGCCTGTTCTTAAGATCGACGAGCCAACTATGCAAATGACTTTCCTTGTGAATAACAGTCCTTTTGCTGGTAAAGAAGGTAAGTGGGTAACTTCCCGTAAGCTTCGTGAGCGTCTCTTTAAAGAACTTGAGACCGATGTGAGTTTGCGTGTAGATGAAACGGATAGTCCTGATGCATTTATCGTTTCTGGACGCGGTGAGCTTCACCTTGGTATTCTGATCGAGAATATGCGTCGTGAAGGTTATGAAATGCAAGTTTCTAAACCACAAGTAATCATTAAAGAAATCGATGGTGTTAAATCGGAGCCACTTGAGCGTCTTATGATTGACATTCCTGAAGAAAGCATGGGCTCTGTTATGGAAAGTCTGGGCACTCGCAAAGCCGAAATGGTCAACATGATTAACAACGGTACGGGTCAAGTACGTCTGGAGTTCCTGATTCCTGCACGTGGTTTGATTGGTTACAACACTTACTTCTTGACTTTGACACGCGGTTACGGCGTTGTGAACCATGCTTTTGACAGCTACGCTCCACTGGTTGCTGGTCAAGTTGGCGGACGTCATCAAGGTGTGCTTGTAGCCAGTGAGACTGGATCAACAACACAATATGGAATAGTGGGCGTTGAGGATCGTGGTATTCTCTTCTTGGATGCAGGTACAGAAATTTATGAAGGTATGATCGTAGGCGAGCATACCCGTGAAAACGACATTATCGTTAACATCTGTAGAGAAAAAGCACTTACCAACATGCGTACCTCAGGTAAGGATGATACTGTAAAAATGAAGACACCACGTACCTTCTCTTTGGAAGGCGCACTTGAATATTTGAATGATGATGAATATTGTGAAATCACACCTAAATCCATTCGCTTGCGCAAAAAGATTCTGAATAAAGGCGAACGCGAACGTGTAGAGAAGCAACGTAAAATGGCACAAGCAAACGCGTAAGATCAGCTTAGCATAGTAAAGAGCCGTCGGAGGTTTAACTTTCGGCGGTTTTTTTATAACAAAAAATTCTCCTACAGATGATATAATGTAAACGTATCTTAAATTTGGGAGGAGTGCGGTATCTATGCAGGTCTGGTTTGCTGAGCATCCAATCGTCGCTTATATTGTTATTTTTATATTGCTTACATTTGTGTATAATCAGGTATTTCGTGTGAATCAAAAGTTATCGATTGGCAAAGAGATTATGCTGTACATAATGATGGCAATCGGCTCCGGCATGCTCCTTATTTTTCAACATGATAAGCTACCNNGGATACGTTATATCGTAGAAGCTCGACAGAAGAGAAAGGCTGCAGCTGCAGCAAAAAGACAGTAATCGAAACTTTTTCTGTTTTTGGAACGTCTATTTAAGTGTAGCAATTTTAATTCTAAATGAAATGAAGAGGACTTTATTCTACTATGAGTACACGAAACAGCAGTTTACCTCCACGAGCAAGTGGTCAACAACCAAATAATAGAAAACAGCCTGTGAAGGGTGCTCCTAAGAAAAAAAAGAAGAAACCGCAAAAGAGAGGCTTTTTTGGCAGATTAGTTAGAATCCTGTTAACCTTACTCATTATTGCGATTCTTGGCGTATTGGGCTACGGGGGCTATCTATATTGGAAGCTTGAAAATGGGGTCTTTAATGCAGGTAGTAAAGGAACGGTTGCTCCAGGGCATTCGGCTACAGAAAAACCACTGACGATGCTTATCCTGGGTACGGATAATAGACCAAAACATCAATCTAGATTGACTGATGTTATTATGGTTGCAGCGCTTAATCCTAAGACAAAGTCAGCAACCATTGTTTCTCTTCCACGCGATACCTTAGTTGAGCTCAATGGATACAAGCAAACGAAGATTAACGAATTCTATGCTCGCTTTAAGGGGAAAGAAGATTCTTCTGGCATTTTGGCAGAAGATGAGATGAAGACAATGATGGGGAAATATCTAGATATTGACGTAGATTATACAACGATTCTGGATTTTCAAGGCTTCCGTGATGTGGTGGACGAGCTTGGTGGAGTCAAAGTCAACATTAGCGATAATATGTGTTATACAGACAGTGTAGACGGTACGAATATCAATTTGAAAAAAGGTCCGGCGGAGCTTGATGGAGATAAAGCGCTGGATTATGTGCGATNNGCGATCGGAACAAACGTCAGAATGAGGTCCTTCATTCACTGGTGGATCAGATGCAATCGCTTGGTGGAGTATTAAAAATAGGCAAGGTTCTTGACGCAGTGGACAATAATATGAAGACTGATATCGAAAATTCGCAGATTAAAGATATGATTGCGACGTATTGGAAGATTTCCAAAGATGATATCGAATTCAAGCCGGTGACTGGAACGTGGCGAAGTCCGTATGTATATATTAATGATGAGGAGCTTGAGGCTGCCAAGAAAAGTCTGCAGGACCGATTAGCAGGAGTTTCTGCTGTATCTACTTCTGAATCTACTAAGGCGCCTTAAAGACCTTAATAATACTTGATCTAAAATTGAATGCAAGTTTCAGCCTGTGCTATAATATAATAAATTGAATGAATTTACGCCGCATAGGGGGCCAGTACTTATGACCGAAGCCGTTGCTCAGCTGAACGAAACCTTGTTATCGATGCTGCAATCGGAAACTTTTGTTCTTCTCAACACAGTTGATGCGGAATCAGGAGGTCCAACGTCCACGGCCATTTCGTGGATTTATGCAGTTAGTCCTAGTACTGTGCGTCTGGCTGTAGATCATCGTTCCAGACTCGTGAACAACATGAAGGTCAACCCGTTAGTAACCGTCACTGTGTTCGGTGAGGGTACTGTCTATGCTATTAACGGCAGTGCCGTTGTAAAGCAGGATCCACTTCTGGATGTACCTTTCAAGATGTGCTGCTTTGATGTTGAAATTATGGCGGCGCGTAACGCGCTTTTTTATGGAGCGCAGCTTGAATCCGCCCCAAGATATGCAAAGGTTTATGATGGACGTGCCGCTGAGAAGCTGGACGGACAAGTATTTACTGCCATGAAAAAAGCCTAGTGAGAATATCACTGGGCTTTTTTTGTCCTCTACTTTGCATTTTTGATCGGCTTAGTATCCTCTGGCAGCTGCGGCATGATTCGACCGATGATATCAGCCAGTTCGGATGAGAATCCGGAAATTGGATGTCCCTGAGAGATATGACGGCTCATGTCCGCTAAGCGGCTGGAGAGATCCATATCGGCTGTGACTAGTGCACGTACACTTCTCGGGTCCTTGCGGATAGCTTCCGCTACAGAATATTTAATGCTTCCAACACGTGATCGGTCTAGAGAACCTTCTACGTCAAGACCTACAATGGCGACCTTGTTCATGACTACACAATGTGCGCCATTCACACCAGGAACTCTTTTGGCCAACTGTTCAAAATGGTCCTTAAGTGCAATCTCACTTTCGCCCTTAACACTAACGGTGTGACCAGCTTTTGAGGTGGCCTTAGGATTAGTTGCACCATCGTTGGCCAATTGCCGAACCTCATGGTTTCCCGTACCCTTTACAGCATTCGCAGATTGTTTATTCTGAGGAGAGGGTGATGTCTTTTTATTAGCGATACCGCAGCTTGTCAGTAGCAGCAGTACCAGCAACAGACACATTGATTTTCTCATATGTGATTACTCCTTTCAGCCAAGATCGTTTCTGTACCTTATCTTTTCCCTTGGCGGAAAGAGTTATGTATGATCAATCAAACCAGGCGCTGTGGAGGGGATTATATGAACAAGATATTTGTGCTAGATACCAACGTGCTTTTGCACGACCCCAATTCGATTTTCTCTTTCAAGGAGCATGAGGTGGTTATTCCAGCGGTTGTGCTGGAAGAAATCGACTCCAAGAAGCGCAACGCTGACGAAATTGGTCGGAATGCCCGCACGGTTTCCCGATTGCTTGATGGACTCCGTGATCTAGGTCATTTGCATAGTGGTGTGGACCTGGAACATGGAGGCAAGCTGAAGGTAGAACTTAACCATCGCAGTTTTGTGAAGGTACAGGAAATGTTTGGTGAGGTATCTAACGACAATCGGATTTTGGCTGTAGCTCTCAATTATTTAATCGAAGAGAAAGAGAAGCCTGATCCGCGTCCCGTAGTGCTTGTGAGTAAGGATGTGCTGGTCCGTATTAAAGCGGATGTGCTAGGAATTACGCCAGAGGATTATTTGTCAGATCGTACTGGAGATTTAAATGAACTTTACACGGGTTACCAATCTCTGCAGGTTCATCCCGCATTGATTGATGAATATTACAGTCACCGTTCTTTAACGGTTAAACAGCTCGCGTTGTCGTATCCCTTATACCCTCATGAATTTGTGATCCTCAAGGATGAGATAGGCACGGGCAAATCAGCTCTTCTCAAAGTGAATAGTGATGCGACCCGTCTGGAGCCACTTTATCTGGGCAATGATTCAGTTTGGGGGATCAGCGCCCGAAATGCTCAACAACGAATGGCATTGGAGCTCCTTCTCAATGATGAAATCCCGCTTGTAACCATTACGGGTAAGGCTGGCACAGGGAAGACATTATTGGCACTTGCTGCGGGACTATTCAAAGTTGAGGATGAGCATAAATACAAAAAACTGCTCATTGCTCGTCCGGTAGTTCCTATGGGTAAAGACATTGGTTATTTACCCGGAGAGAAGGATGAAAAGCTCAGACCTTGGATGCAGCCTATTTATGATAATCTGGAGTTCCTGTTCGACACCAAAAAAGCTGGCGATATCGATAAAATCTTAATGGGCTTAGGCAGCATACAGGTAGAAGCCTTAACTTATATTCGTGGCCGTTCAATCCCTTCGCAGTTCATTATTATTGATGAAGCTCAGAACCTTTCCCGTCATGAGGTGAAGACAATCGTCTCCAGAGCGGGTGAAGGAAGTAAAGTAATTCTTATGGGGGATCCGGAGCAAATCGATCATCCATATCTGGATGCTGCGAGTAACGGACTTAGCTATATTGTTGAGAAGTTTAAGCAGCAAGGGATTAGCGGACATATTACTTTGGAAAAAGGCGAGCGTTCCCGCCTGGCCCAATTGGCCGCGGACCTACTCTAACCATCAATCTCTTTCCAGCCGGGAGAAGCATTCACTCCCGGCTTTTTCCTGCCCGCCCAGAAACGGCGGAGGAATAAAAGGTTGTGTTGGTGATTTGAGCCATGGAAAGAAAGTTTGGAACTGTAGAAGCGAAGCGTTCGCCTTTATCCTCGGATTTCAGCCGCAATATGGCGTAATTAAATCAGGAAATCTGAGGATAACAGCGATCGGAAGTCCAAAGCTTTCTTGTAATGGCGGATGGATCACCTCTAAGCTTTTAATTGTCTCCGTCGTTTCCCCTATATAATAGAAAGAGAACGTTTTCACATTCTAAAGACAAGCAGCGGCGGGTTTGGTAAAATAGGGGTGAGGAATCATGGGGAAGGTGGGGAATTGTGCTGAAACGCAAAAATTATTGGCTGCTTTTTGCAATTTTATTACTATCGCTGACAAGCTTGTCACCCAGTATGGAATTGAGTACCAATAACGACCCACACCCTATGAAAAAACCACAAAGTCAGTCGACAAACCCTTCTTCAGGGGAAGAAGGAACTATATATAGCCTGCGCATAACAGTATCGTTAAATAGTGAGGAATTCAGTGAACTGGAGCTTCTAAGCAATCGTTATACTTTAGAAAGTGGAGTGAAGGTAATATTAAGAAATATTGATAGCGAGAATGCAGACCAAGTTTTGAAGCAGGATCTAACCATCGGGGATAGCCCGGATATCGTTATGGCGGATGGACGGAGTATTCTCGACTGGGCTACACGCGGATATTTATTGCCGGTGGATGTGTATCAGAGTATTCCGGGAACTGCACCGTTAACTCAGTTAATCCCATGGATGCAATGGAACGGATATAATTGGGGAGTGCCGCTGGATATCGACCCTTATGTATTTGTTTATTCACCACAGCGTCTTGCGGAACTGGGATTCACTACCTTACCAAGAAGTCTGGAACAGTGGAACACATTGCTTCAGAATGTGCTTAAAGAGCAAGGGAAATATTTGCTCGCGATGGATACACGTAATCCATATGGATTGTCGGCCGTTATGGAGAGTATGAACAACAGCTTACTATCGGATAACCAAGAAGTAATAAATTGGACTCAGAATGCTCGCAGTTATTTTTACCTTACCAGCCGATATAACAAAGATGTTTGGGATATGATTCAGAGCGGGAGTGTTGCTGTTGCTGCTCTACCGCTATCTGAGTGGAAAAAACATGGGAATTCATCTTTANNAGTACTTGAATCCTATTACAGCCGTTCCTTTGCGCTTCCAGCTCAATCCCCAAATCCGAAGGAAGCCGTGAATTGGTTGACGTTTATCACCTCTGAGGATTCTCAGATGGATTGGCTGGAGAACACGGGGAGCTTGCCTGCGCTGGATGTCCTATATCGTTCAGAACATGATTTCAAATATAGGCTTCCTTTTGGAGTCGAACTATTACTGACAGAAGAAACCGCCCCGGAGGTCGAATTCCAAGGCGGATGGAGTAAGATTGTTGAAGCAGTAACCTTACTGCTTATAGGAAAAATTGATGCGGCCGGGTACAAAGATTTCATCAAGGAAGGCTTAGAATGAGATAGAAAGTTTAACTTGGAGGACGCCGTCTTTACTATCTACTTCTGTGGCGCG
>DOJM01000113.1:20257-24342 GCA_003529225.1 Paenibacillus sp. | reverse complement strand
ACCGGTTAATGAAAGGGCTAAAGCTCCACTTTTTCCTGTGGCAGTAATCGTTCCGTCATTAAAATGAAATGCGAAATCGTTAAATAGCTTATTCTGGGACTGAAGGAATTCGTTTAAATCCTCTTCCTTCAGATTCAGAACATAAGTCATCCCCTTACGAGTAAGAACTCCCTCTCGATTCTGGACAAACTGCGGTAATTTATTCATTGCGGTAGATAATGCTTTGAAGTAGGTCTTTACCTCGCGCAAACCAATATTCTCCCAATATAATGTGAATTCTTGAAGTAGAGCGCTCATATTATCAGGATCACTACTGTCTTTAATCCCACCTTCAATTTCTTTATTGAGCGCGGCTACCCGAATTTTCTGTTCTTCCAGAGCGGTTCGCAGCTGTGCAAGATCCTTCGAGCTGCGCTGTGCAGTCTGGAGGGTCTTCTTTAGATCCTTATATTGGTCCTCGTATTGTGTTAGAATGCTGCGGTCATTTCCGATAATAATTTCATAATAATCGAATAGTGCCAGGAATCTGCTTATGCTCTTCGCGGATAGAAATGCGGCTAAGAGACCGTCTCTATCCCCCATATAATAAGAACGAAGGACCGCGCCTGCACGCTCTTGTTGGTTTGCGATGTCAGATTTTTTCTGGATAGCCTGTTCTTCTAGGTAATCTACCTTTTCTTCAAGCGCTTTTTGTTCGGCTGTAATCTTGATGATCTCCCGTTCGATTTCTGCGGAAGATAAAGTCTGCTCCAGAAGTTTACGGGTTTCTTCATTATCTGGTATAGAGGAATTGAAAAAAGAACCGCTAGGATCGGCAGACAGGTACAGCGTAGATTGTAACGGAAACAATGTACAGCAGAAGAGAATCAGTATGGTTGCCATCATGCGGCTTTGGGCATTGCGGGAGCGCACCACACCACCACCTTTTTTTGAAATATAAGATAAGAAAACTTATCTGTTTTACTCCATAAATCATCCTTCTAGTTTCGTAGAAACGGAAGCTGTCCCTAAAAGACGGCAGAACCGGTTCTTCTTGNNTATATGTATGTACTAATAATATGTTTAACCCTTCTAAAATAGCATACATACAAAAATATCCCCACAAAGTAAGGTTATCCTTCAATGCGTACTCAGGTATCAGTGAGGGCCTCATATATATATACTAACTGATAAACAAAAAAACGGAAGCGATCCTTATTAGATAAGGACCTCATCCGCTTCAAGAGAGCACTGCAATTTATAGTGGAAGACCCATTTGAAAGATCGTCCAATAGCTGAAACCGGTGAAAGTCAAAATCATGTATGCCAAGAAAAGTAGGACATAAGTTTTTTCAGTAAACTTCAAATAACCGAGAATTACGAAAAAAGCGGTTTGCAAAAAGAAAAGCAAGGCCATTTCTGTCAGACCTCCGGCGAAAGCCATCAATCCAATAGCCAATGTAAAAAAACCTAATACCCGAAACATGCGGTCCAAGAGAGAGTCCCCCTTCCAGTATGTATCTCACGAATATTCCTTCGACTTATTATACCCGTTCAGTAAAAATGTGTAAACGAATTCATTAAAAAAAATACACTAATCTTGAAAAAATGTGATTTTTATAATTGACTGAAGTGATTAATGCTTGAAAAAAGAGAATTTATTACTTTAAGCGTATGATGTGGGCAGATAATGGAAATACAATTTAGTATCAAATAGATTCTATGAACTCTATGAGAAGCATAGAAATGGAGTAAGCAGCTTTTATCCCTATTCACTACCCGGCAGAGCTGTCGGTTATGGAGATGGTTATTTCAAGATGTTGTTAGGAGGTTTGGTTGGATGACAGCCGTTAGACAGGATGCTTGGAGTGCAGAAGATGATCTAATACTGGCAGAAGTAACCTTGCGCCACATTCGGGAGGGCAGTACACAACTTGCTGCTTTTGAAGAAGTGGGTGAGAAAATCGGCAGAACGTCGGCTGCTTGTGGATTCCGCTGGAACAGCTGTGTTCGAAAAAGCTATGAAGGCGCAATTGGAATCGCTAAAGGCCAACGTCAAAAGAGAAGTTACCTGAAAAAGCAACCGTCGGTAAGAGGAGCGCAGGTAGCGGGTCTGATTCTCGGGGATACCGAGGAGGAATTCGGTCGAGGCGAAGGATTAAGTGAAAACACATTATCCATTGATGCGGTTATTCGTTTCCTGAGACAATGGAAAGGTACAATCCAGGAGGCAGGGCGCCAGCTGAAAATGCTGGAGAGAGATTTGCGCGAGAAGGAAGATGAATTAACAGAATTAAGATCTGAGAATGAGCGGTTGTCAAAAGAGGTTAATCTTGCTCAAAGTGACTACCGGGTAGTCAATGATGATTACAAAGCTTTAATTCAGATTATGGATCGTGCGCGTAGGCTAGCTTTCTTAAACGAAGAAGAAGAAGAAATGAAGACTCGTTTCAAAATGGATGGGAATGGAAATTTAGAACGTATTGAATAAAAGATAGGCAAACTAAAACACCCGTAAGTGGTTCGCTTNNTTTATGAAGGACGACAACGGCGTTTCTTCTTGGTATATTAAGGCTATACTTAGAAAAATTTCGCTTGAGATTAACAGGAGGATCAGATGAAAATCGATATAATCGGTGCGGGTTCACTTGGACTGCTTTTGGCAGGGAGGCTGACCCAGTCCGGGAATGATGTGAGATTGTGGTGTCGAGGGGGAGAGCAGTGCCTGAAATTAAAAGATGAGGGCTTAACTGTGAGCTATGAGGATGGGCGCGATCCGACTTTGATTTCGGGGGATCGATTTATGTCCGCACCAATAGAGGGATTTGCAGATGCCTATCTTCGTGAGCCCAGTGATTGGATTATAGTGACGGTTAAACAGGACATACTACATAATGTTTTACCTGAATTTCTATCCCCTCTTAAGGATCTTAGGGAACAACAGGTACACATCATTTGTTTTCAAAATGGCATTGGACATATGGAGATGCTCAGTAACTTGCTGCCGAAGGCTAATTTATATGCTGCCGTAACAACAGAAGCTGCGAAGCGAAAGTCTTTAACTGAGGTCATTCATGCAGGTGCGGGGGAGGTGTGGATAGGAGAATGGAGCTTACAAGCTCATAATATACATACTGATTTACAAGTGAATTATTTAATAGAAGTTCTCATTATGGCAGGATTCTCAGCCTTTTTGTCGCATGAAGTGAATACCATGATTTACCGGAAGCTCCTAATCAATGCCGTTATTAATNNGCTTCAGAAGAGCGCCTGCAGTTAATGAAAGAACTTTTTAGAGAAGCTACTATGGTATATGATGCCTGCGGAGTTACTTATGATCATGATGCGTGGGATAACATTCTTAAAGTGTGCAGGACAACGGCTGGCAATACTTCATCCATGCTGGCAGATGTTTTAGCTTCAAGAAGCACAGAAATTCGTTGGATCAATGGAAGTCTTGTAGAAATGGCAGAACGCACTGGAACATTGGTTCCTTTACATCGCTTGATCTGCCAATTAGTAGAGGGAATATAGGTATGATCTCGGAGGAGAGGTGAGGCTATGGGATTGCTGATGAATTCGGTCGGTACTTTAAGCTTGATTCCAATAATACCGTTTTTAATTGTTTATTTCATTGGAAGAGGCTTAAAAAAAGATAAAAGGAAAACTTTTATGCTCGCTATGGACGTGACTACATTTTTTTTATTATTATCGGTCTCAGCATTATTTAACAACTTGTTCAATAACGGTTTTGGGTTTTATCTTATACTACTTATTGTATTAATATCCACTGGATTGATTGGCGGCGCTCAGAATCGACTGAAAGGAAAAGTAGATGGGAAGCGGTTATTTCGGGCAGTTTGGAGACTTTCCTTCTTTTTTATGAGCGTCGGATATTTATTATTTATGTTTGTAGGGCTAATTAAGTACATATCACAAGCGATGTAATGTTCCACTGCTCCGGTGAAGCGTCAACGTCACAAAAGTTTAAAGTTTTAATAAAAAAAGAATTTTCTGAAAACATACCACTAGATTTTTTTGACCACTGGTTGTATAATCATAAACCATATACCACATTCTATTTAGGGGGAACTGCTAGATGAAGA
>DOJM01000113.1:15712-20236 GCA_003529225.1 Paenibacillus sp. | reverse complement strand
TTGCATTAGTACTTGTTATCGGCACAGTGCTTGCTGGCTGCGGCGGAAACAACGCGAACAGCGGCAATAAAGGTAATGCTGGTAACACTGGTAACACAGCAACTGGTAATGCGGCTACAGATGAGAAATTGGCTGCAGACCAAACATTGAGAATCAATCTAAGTGCTGAGCCTCCGACATTTGACCCAGGATTGGCACAGGATAGCCAAGCTAACACTGTCCTGAAAACAATGTACGAAGGTTTGACTCGCATGAATGCTGAAACAGGTCAAGCTGAACCAGGTGTTGCTGAAAGCTGGGATGTTTCCGCTGACGGTCTGGTATATACTTTCAAACTCCGTGATTCACAATGGAGCAACGGCGATCCTGTAACAACAGAAGACTTCGTTCGCGCTTGGAAACGCGTGCTCGATCCTGCTGCTGCATCCGCTGCGCCTTACGCTGGTCAATTGTATTACATCAAAAATGCTAAGAAATACTTCAAAAAGGAAATTACTGATTTCAGTCAAGTAGGTATCAAAGCGGTTGATGAGAAAACTCTAGAAGTTACTCTTGAAGCGCCAACTCCATACTTCCTTGGATTGCTTTCCTTCTATACTTATTACCCTACTCATAAATCTACTGAGGGTAATGCTAAATGGGCAACAAACAAAGACACTATGATCGTTAACGGTGCTTTCACTCTTACTGAGTGGACTACTGGACAAACTCTTGTTGTATCTAAAAACGATAAATATTGGGATAAAGATTCCATTAAACTTAGCAAAATCGACTTCTCCCTTGTAAACAGTGGTGCAACTGAACTGCTCAGCTACAAGAACGGTGAATACGATCGTGCGGGCGGACCTACTGGAGAAATTCCATCAGAGCAAATTCCAATTGTACAAAAAGAACTTCCTAAGGAATTCAGCCGTAAAGGTATTGCTTCCGTATACTACTACGAATTCAATATCACTGAAAAACCTTTCTCTAACGTTAAAATCCGTAAAGCTCTTGCAATGGCCATTAACCGTCAAGCTTTTATTGACAATGTAGTACAAGGCGGACAATTCCCAGCATTCGGTTATGTNNCTGGTGCTGATGGTGAATACCGTACAGCAGTTAAAGATAACTATTTCACAGAAGATCTAGAACAAGCTAAAAAATTGCTTGCTGAAGGTCTGAAAGAAGAAGGTCTTACTAAACTGCCTACATTCTCACTGATTTACAACACAAGTGAAGGCCACAAGAAAAACGCTTTGGCGATTGCTGATATGTGGAAAAACAATCTTGGTGTCGATGTACAAACCGTTAACCAAGAGTGGGGTGTGTTTATTGAAAACCGCCAAAACCTGAACTACCAAGTTGCACGTGCTGGTTGGACTGCGGATTACAATGATCCAATGACTTTCCTTGATATGTGGGTGACAGGTGGCGGTAACAATGATACTGGTTACGCTAACCCTGAGTATGACAAACTGATCGAAGAAGCTAAAGCAACTTCTGACTTGAAAGTACGTCAAGACAAGTTTGCAGCAGCTGAAAAATTGCTTATTGAACAAGACATGGTCTTGATTCCATTGTACTACTACACTAACAACTCCCTGACTAAAGAGTACCTCAAAGGTGTTACTCTTGACTTCAGTGGTGCAATTGACTTGACTCGTGGATACTTGCTTGAGCACTAAGATTGATCTCAAGTAATTTAAACAGAATAGTTAGTTGACTGAAGTAACACAATACTTCGGGATATATATGTGGAACTCCATATATATCCCTTTTTTTTGTATTTCCGTCTATTTGTTATTTCTTGTTATTTATAACATATTTAGAAAATGGACAAAAATCCGTTTTTTTCATAAAATCAATATAATGCTCTAAAAAATTTGTCGGAGGAGGTGTGATGGGGATGGTTCGTTATGTCGTAAATAAATTCTTCTATATGTTGGTTTCATTATTGGTATTGATTTCAGCAACTTTTTTCTTGATGAAAGCTATTCCAGGGGATCCGTTTACTTCGGAGAAAAAAGTACCGCCAGAAATTAAAGCGCGTTTGATGGAGCAATATGGTCTGGACAAGCCGCTCTCTCATCAGTATTTTAAGTATTTAGGTGATATTGTCCAAGGTGATCTGGGTGTATCCATGAAACGCCTGAATCAAGATGTATCACATTTGATCGGTCAAACCTTTTCAGCGTCGCTGAAGCTGGGACTCGTCGCAATTGTTGTGGCGGTTATTGTTGGGGTTCTTCTCGGCATGTTAGCGGCACTCTATCACAGAAAGTTTCTTGACAGCGCCGCGATGGTGCTGGCAGTTCTGGGGATTGCGGTTCCGAGCTTTGTAGTCGCTTCATTATTACAGTATGTGTTCGCTTTCAAATTGGGTTGGGTACCCGTTTCAGGTTTTAAAGGGCCAATCTATTATTTCCTACCTGTAGCAGCGCTCTCGGCACAGCCAATAGCCTTTATAGCTCGCTTGACCCGTTCAAGTATGCTTGAAGTTCTGAATGCGGATTATATCAAAACGGCTAAGGCTAAGGGATTAAGCTGGATGGCTATTCTGAGCCGCCATGTACTTCGTAATGGTATTCTGCCTGTTGTTACTTACATGGGACCAATGACAGCTAACATCGTAACTGGTTCGGTTGTTATCGAGCAGATCTTTGGTGTTGGGGGTATTGGTAAACAGTTCGTGGAAGCGATAGGTGTCCGTGACTATACCGTTATTATGGGGATAGNNTCTATGGTGTGCTACTCATGGTAGCCCGTTTCATTACTGATATTGCTTATGTATTGATTGACCCACGTATGAAATTAAGTGGAGGAAAGGAGGGCTAAAGAGTGGCAACTGATAATAATTTGGTTCCGAACAACATGAATTTAAAACCGGAAGATTTTCAAAAAATCGGTATGGATGAAAAAGAAGCCGAGGTAATTCAGCGGGAGAGTCTCTCTGCCTGGAAAGACTCTTGGCAACGGTTGCGTCAAAATAAAATGGCAATGACCGCGCTTGGGATTCTAGGCTTGATTGTGCTTGCAGCGATTATCGCTCCCTTATTCTCGAAATATAACTATTACTCCAATGACTTGATGAATACCAATAAGCCCCCTTCCTCCGATCACTGGTTTGGAACGGATGATCTTGGACGTGATATTTTCGTACGTACTTGGTACGGCGCACGGATCTCCTTGATCGTAGGTTTAGCTGCGGCAGCCATCGACTTATTTATTGGTGTTATCTACGGTGGAATTATGGGTTACTTCGGTGGCCGTGTAGATAATATCATGAACAAATTCTCTGAAANNTATTTGCTGGTTGTAATTTTGCTCTTGGTTGTGCTTGAACCAAGTCTTGGTACAATCATCCTAGCTTTAACCATAACAGGCTGGATTACGATGTCATGGATTGTACGCGGAGAAATTATGCAGCTCAAGAATCGCGAGTTCGTATTGGCTTCCCGTTCCATGGGTGCGGGTTCTGCGAGACTGTTGTTCAAACATCTTCTGCCGAACGCCGTTGGCCCGATTATCGTAACCATTACACTTTCTGTACCAAATGCTATTTTTGCTGAGGCCTTCCTAAGCTTCTTGGGTCTTGGTGTACAAGCTCCTATCGCTTCACTTGGATCTATGATTAACGATTCACTCACCGGTTGGTTGTACTATCCATGGCGCTTCCTGTTCCCTGCCATTTTGATCAGTTTAACCATGCTTTCTTTCAATATTTTCGGTGATGGTCTTCGTGACGCGCTTGATCCTAAGCTGAAAAAGTAGGAGGGTTATGGATGGAACCTATTTTACAAGTCAAAGATTTGCATGTTTCGTTTTTTGTTAAAGGCGGAGAAGTGCAAGCTGTCCGTGGTATGAATTTTGAAATTGGCAAAGGTGAAACGGTTGCCATCGTCGGCGAGTCCGGCAGCGGTAAGAGTGTAACTGCACAATCGATTATGCGTTTGATCCCTTCCCCACCCTCTAAAGTGAAAAAGGGAGAAATTATTTTCCAAGGACAAAATCTGCTAGACAAAAGCATGAAAGAAATGGAATCCATTCGCGGTAAAGATATTGGCATGATTTTTCAAGACCCGATGACTTCTTTAAACCCAACCATCAAAGTGGGCAAACAGATCACTGAAGTTTTGATTAAACATCAGAAAATGTCAGCGGCCGAAGCGAAAAAGCAAGGTATTGAGATGCTCAAATTAGTTGGTATCACAAATGCTGAGGCTCGCTTTAACCAATATCCCCACGAATTTTCAGGCGGTATGCGCCAGCGTGTAATGATTGCAATCGCGCTAGCCTGCCGTCCGGCTTTACTCATAGCGGACGAGCCTACAACGGCTCTTGACGTAACCATTCAGGCGCAGATCATGGAAGTTATGAGAGAGATGCAGCAAAAACTAGGTACCTCCATCATTTTGATTACCCATGATCTAGGCGTCGTTGCCGGTATGTGTGATCGGGTTATTGTAATGTATGCAGGTGAAGTTGTGGAGACCGGAACAAGATGGGAAATCTTTAAGAATCCACAGCATCCATATACCAAAG
>DOJM01000113.1:15321-15690 GCA_003529225.1 Paenibacillus sp. | reverse complement strand
CGCCACAGAATTCAGCGAAACGCATATGGCGCGTTGCTGGAATCTGCATTCGATGGCCAAGGAGGTGCAGTACTCTTGAGTAAGAACCTAATAGAGGTAGAAGGTCTTAAGAAATATTTTAATGTAGGTCAAGGCAAGGTTCTTAAGGCTGTTGATAATATTAACTTCTCCATCCGTGAGGGCGAGACGCTTGGAATGGTAGGAGAATCCGGGTGTGGTAAGACTACTGCTGGACGTACAATTCTTCGCTTGTATGAACCAACTGCCGGAAGTGTGAAATATAATGGTACAGACATTTATAAATTGCCTTCTAACAAAATGAAAGCTATGCGCCGTGACATGCAGATGATTTTCCAAGATCCGTATGCA
>DOJM01000113.1:8625-15315 GCA_003529225.1 Paenibacillus sp. | reverse complement strand
ACGCCAACGTATTGGGATTGCCCGTTCGTTAGCGGTAAATCCTAAGTTCATCGTTTGTGATGAGCCGATTTCCGCACTTGACGTATCCATTCAGGCTCAGGTCGTAAACTTGCTTAAAGAATTGCAAGATCGTCTGGGATTGACTTATCTTTTCATCGCACATGATCTGTCCATGGTTAAACATATCAGTGATCGCGTAGCTGTTATGTACTTGGGTAAGATGGTAGAATTGGCGGAAAGTGAAGAGCTTTATGCAAATCCTATCCACCCTTATACCAAATCTCTCTTGTCAGCTATTCCAATTCCGGATCCGGAAATTGAAGTGAACAAGAAACGCATTCACTTGCATGATGAGCTTGGTAGTCCTATTTATTCTGCTAACGAAAAGAGCAATGATAGTGACTTTGAATTAGTAGAAGTATCCAAAGGACACTGGGTAAGCAAGAAATTTGCTTAAATCCATAACGGGTATTAGACAGGCGGGAGCGTTATGCTCTCGCCTCTTGTATGTAGTGGGATATATAATAATCATTTTATAGTATAAGAAAATAATACGGCTGCTAATGTATTGCTTTTTTGCAGTTGCAATTCTTTTGACGTGGCCCCTGACTTTGGATACAATCATAAAGAGTTTACGAACTTGGATTTACATATAACTGCTCAGTAGAACTGGAGGCACTAGCAAATGAATATTGTAAAGGAACCGCTCCCGGGNNAGGTTAGTCATTTGTATGGTGGCGATTTCCGAAGTAGAGAGCGTAGAGGCATTCGGGCAGAATGGTTGGATCGTAATGAGAGTCTCCGTGCCGACCGAACACAAATTGCTGAGTGTCTACGACAATATAATGAAAAGCATAATTCACATGATGCGGTGAAGGCTTCACTGGCGCTTTTGGAACAGCAGGGAACGCTAGTGGTTACTGGTGGACAGCAAAGCGGACTATTTACAGGACCACTACTTGTAGTGTATAAAGCAATGACAACTATTATGGCGGCAAAAGAAGCAGCTGAACAGCTCGACCGACCTGTAGTCCCATTATTCTGGATTGCAGGTGAGGATCATGACTGGGATGAAGTGAATCATACGTATGTATTGAATCGTGCACAAGAGATTACAAAGATTAAGATAGAGAAATCAGAAGGGAAACGCTCCTCGGTGAGTAATCTTCGTGTAGAAGAGGAAAGCTGGCAGCAAGTAGTGGAACAGCTGGATGCGCTACTTCAAGATAGTGACTTTAAACCGCAAATTATGGAATTTATTCGATCTTCTTCGTTTAGAGCAGAAAGTATGACGGATGCTTTTGCCAAGCTGATGGGTTCTTTATTTGGTAAATTTGGTCTGATCCTGGTTGATTCTGCTGATNNTTCGTAAGTTAGAAGAGCCCTTCTTTACTTCGCTAATTATGCAGAATGATGCACTGGAAACAGCGTACATGAATTCTGCTTCTGATATCGTGAACGCTGGGTATGAGCTTCAAGCTGACGTTACGGCAGGCAATGCCAACCTCTTTTATATATATGAAGGTGTACGATTATTGCTTCATAAGAAAGATGGCGTTTTTGCCGATCGCAAGGGCCAGGTATCGTTCACGCGTGATGAGCTACTGGAGGAAGTGAAGGTTCATCCGGAACTATTCAGTAACAACGTGCTGACACGCCCGCTTATGCAGGATTATGTGTTGCCGGTTCTAGCAACAGTGCTAGGTCAAGGCGAGATTGCTTATTGGGCCATTCCGCATCGTGCGTTTGAGACCATTGGGGGACAAATGCCCCTGATCATCCCGAGAATGTCTTTCACAGTGGTGGAAGGTACGCTTCATAAGCATATGGATAAATATCAACTAAGCTTTGAGGATGTAAGACAGGGACTAGATCGTAAAAGACATGAGTGGTTGGCTGCACAGGATGAGCTGGGGATTGAACAACGCTTCGAAGAAACTAAAGCTACTTTCTCTGCCATGTACGAACCACTGATTGAGCAGCTTGGAACCATTCAGGCAGGTCTGCTAAAACTAGGGAATAACAATAAAGATAAGATTTTAGATCAGATCACTTTTTTACAAGCGAAAGCCCAAGATGCCATGGCAAAACAGAATGAAGCTGCAATCCGTCAATGGGAGCGAATCGAGCTGTCGTTAATGCCACTGGGTAAACTGCAAGAAAGAGTGTACAATATCATGTATTACTTGAACCGCTACGGACTTCCATGGTTAGATGAGCTGATGGCTATTGAACCGGATTATAGTGGGACGCATCGTATCATTTATATGTAGAGAAGTATTGCTCCATAAAACAAAGCGTATGCTTACGATGCAAGTTTTGTACGAAGTAGATTCAATGTATTAACGCTCACAAAACTTGGATTATGCTTACGAAGCGAGTTTTATTGCGAAGTTAAACATAGAAGTATTGCTCCATAAAACTTTTAGGAGGTTTCATTATGAGTTCATCCAAACAAAATAGTATCGTGGCTGATATGTCACTAGCACCCGAAGGTCATTTGAAAATTGACTGGGTTCGTCAACATATGCCGGTATTGAACCGTATCCCTGAGCAGTTCGAAGCTGAACAGCCATTTAAAGGCCTAAAGGTATCGATCACGTTGCACTTGGAAGCTAAAACAGCTTATCTGGCGAAGGTAGTCAAAGCAGGCGGTGCAGAAGTAACCATTACTGGATCAAATCCACTTTCTACACAGGATNNGTAGAGGACGGAATTACCGTATTTGCTAAATACAACCCGTCACCTGAAGAGTTCAAAGCCCTTAATATCAAGGCGTTGGAAAGCAAACCGGATTTGATTATTGATGATGGTGGGGATTTTGCTACATTGCTGCA
The DNA here is from genome assembly GCA_003529225.1 of Paenibacillus sp. Lineage (GTDB taxonomy): Bacteria > Bacillota > Bacilli > Paenibacillales > Paenibacillaceae > Paenibacillus_AQ > Paenibacillus_AQ pseudetheri. Next base: position 12,478 of record DOJM01000113.1, on the reverse strand, counting down.
TTCGGAGCGTCCTGATCTAATGGAGAATATTCGTGGGGGTGCTGAAGAAACAACAACCGGCATCATTCGGCTAAAAGCTCTTCAAAAGCAAGGTGTGTTAAAGTTCCCAATGGTCGCAGTAAATGATGCTTATTGCAAATATTTGTTTGATAACCGTTATGGCACAGGCCAATCCGCATGGGATGGAATTATTCGTACAACCAACCTGATCGTTGCTGGCAAAACTGTAGTTGTTGTCGGATACGGCTGGTGCTGTAAAGGTGTTGCTATGCGTGCCAAAGGTTTGGGCGCAAAAGTAGTTGTCACAGAAGTGGATGCTATTAAAGCCGTTGAAGCACATATGGACGGTTTCGAAGTTATGCCTATGCTAGAAGCTGCTAAGGTTGGTGATTTCTTCGTTCCAGTAACTGGTAATCGTTATGTTATTCGCGGTGAACATTATGATGNNCTCAGCGTACTGTTCGCAAAAATATCGAAGAGTACCAGCTTCGCGACGGACGTAAACTATATCTGCTTGCAGAAGGCAGACTTGTAAATCTGGGTGCTGCGGATGGACACCCTGCCGAAATTATGGATACGACCTTTGCGCTACAAGCGCTGTCGTTGAAATATGTAAATGACAATTATAAGAGCATTGGCGTAAAAGTTGAGAATGTTCCATATGAGCTGGATGAGCAGGTAGCACGCTACAAGCTGCAAAGTCTGGGCATTAACATTGATAGTCTGACTCCAGCACAAGTGGATTATTTGGACAGCTGGAATCTGAACGATTAATTACGGAACGCACAACAATAAAGTATATTAACCAAGTGTACCTTGAACTGAAGCAACTTTTGTAAAATATAAGAGAGTATAAGTTTTACGCTATACNNTATCCTTATATTTCTCGCTTAAACGCTTCGTCCTCCTTATAAGGACGGCGAAGGCGTTTATGCTTGAAAAGCCATGCAGCGGACAAGATTCCGATTGTATGGCTTTTTTCTGTGGCAAAATGTTTTTGGGGTCACGTTCTATCTGATTTAGCAAAAAAATCCTTTCACCAGAAAAAGGTTTTTGATTTTTAATGGCGAATCTATTATGCTTAAGTGGTGAAAAGTGGGGTAAAGTGGGGATTCGGGGATTAGGGGTGGGAAAAAGGATGTTCATGGGAGAGTATCAACACAGCATTGACGACAAAGGCCGAATTATTATTCCGGCTAAACTCCGTGAATTGCTTGGAACCTCCTTTGTGACGACCCGTGGTCTAGACTCCTGTCTATTTGTTTATCCCATGGAAGAATGGGCAATCATGGAACAAAAGCTAAAAAGCCTTTCACTGATGAAATCAGATGCCCGCGCATTCAGTCGCTTTTTTTTCTCAGGCGCAACAGAATGTGTATGGGATAAGCAGGGAAGGGTAAATCTGCCGGCCAATTTAAGGCAGTATGCCAAACTGGAAAAAGACTGTGTTATTCTGGGCGTTTCGAACCGGGTGGAAATCTGGAACAAAGAGCTATGGGAGCAGTACTTCGAACAGTCCGAGGAATCGTTCAACGAAATTGCCGAAAAATTGGTGGATTTCAATTTTGATCTATAAAACACAATATCGAATACTGTCCTGGAGGGATGCAGCTTGTTTCACCACATCACGGTGCTTAAAGAAGAAGCGACAGAAGGGCTGCACATCAAAAAAGACGGAATCTATGTAGATTGCACTCTCGGTGGAGCAGGTCATAGCGCACTAATTGCTTCCAAACTTAGCGGCGAAGGCCGATTAATCTGTTTGGATCAAGATGATTGGGCTCTGGAGAACGCAAAAGAAAGACTGGCCGAATACGGAGACAAGGTTGTACTCATTAAGACCAATTTCCGTGATCTGGAGAGTGTACTTAAGGATGTGCCCTTTGTACCACAAAAAGATGGCATTCCCCAAGTGGATGGAATCCTCTTTGATCTTGGCGTATCCTCTCCCCAGTTTGATGAGGGAGAACGCGGATTTAGTTACAATCATGATGCTCCGTTGGACATGCGGATGGATCAGACAGCGCTATTAACGGCTGCTGATATTGTGAATACTTGGTCCGAGCAGGAGATTGCCCGTGTGCTTTTCCAATATGGAGAAGAGAAGTTCTCGCGGAGAATCGCTAAGAAAATTGTAGACAGAAGAGAAGAAAGTCCTGTGGAGACCACAGGAGAATTAGCTGAGCTTATCAAGGAAGGTATTCCGGCGGCTGCACGAAGAACGGGAGGACATCCCGCTAAACGTAGCTTTCAAGGTTTACGGATTGCTGTAAACGACGAGTTGGGTGCTTTTGAAGAAGGATTACATAGCGCAGTACGTTGCCTTGCACCAGAAGGTAGAGTATCCGTTATTACTTTCCATTCGCTCGAGGACCGAATTTGTAAGCAAATACTCAGCAGCTATTTAAGCAGATGTACATGCCCGCCTGACTTTCCGTTTTGTGTATGTGGCGCGAAAGGCACGCTTAAGTTAATCAACCGCAAACCGCTTGTGCCTTCTGAAGAAGAGCTTGAGCTTAATACTCGAGCCCGTTCAGCTAAGCTGCGCATTGCAGAAAAATTGTAATTGACGATAAAGGAGAGTCAGAGATGGCCTATACCCGCGGCAATTTAGCAGTTCAGCCCAAAAGAAAAGAAGAGGTAAACCCCCTTTACCGCGAGAAGACAAAAGTAGTTACCAAACGAAGAGTACTTCCGCTGCAAGAGAAACTTTTGTATATGCTGACGCTAGGAGTATGCGTTTTGGTGGCTATCACCCTGATTTCACGTTACGTTCACATTTATGATTTGAACTTGCAGGCCCAGAAATTAGATAAGGATATAGCGACTGCTAAGAAGCAAATTTCTACGTTTGAGATGGAGAAGCAGAGTTTGGAGCAGAAGGTTGCCCAAAAAGCAAAGGATGTTGGCTACGTATCACCGGACGAAAATACTACCATCTTTATTCCGGCGAATCCGCTATCGACAGAAGGCGATAATTAGTGAGCGATTGGCAAGATCGCAATAAAAAAATTGTGAGGTTCGCTTATGGTAAAGAGAATAAAACTTCGCACGCTGTTTATAGGAGGGTGTATTACCCTCTTTTTTCTTGTTTTGATAGCTAGAGTGTTCTGGATTCAAGTTATGGAGGGTTCAGAATGGCAAGAAAAGGCTGCTACACATTGGGCGCACAGTTCGACTATCAAAGCAGAGCGAGGAACGATTTCTGACCGTAATGGGAGTGTGCTCGCAAGTGATGTCCCTGCTTATACTGTGGTTGTAAACCCGGCAGTCATTGCTGAAAAGGGAATTGGTGATGAGGTCGTCAAGGGANNACTCGGCAAGCCAGAAGATGAGCTGCGGAAGCTGGTTGAAGCCAAGGACGAAAAGACGGGAGCTTATCTCAAAAACCGTGAAATTCGTAACGAAGGCTGGAAGATCGATCAGGACCTTTCCGATAAGGTGAAAGAATTTTATGTAGCCCTAGGTAAAGAGCATAAAATTCAAGAGACTGGGATTGGTCTTGTTAGAGAGCAGAAACGATATTACCCTAAGGGTTCGCTTGCTGCGCATATATTAGGCTATACAGATCGAGATGGCAAGGCGATTATGGGGCTGGAAAAATCCCTAGATGGACAGCTTAAGGGTGCCGATGGCAAGCTGCTTTATCAAAGTGACGGTCAAGGGGTTAAGCTGCCGGAATCACAAGATACCTATAAACCTGTAGTAAATGGCAGTAATTTCAAGCTGACAATCGACAGTACGATCCAGCAATATATACAAGCGGCCATGGAAAAGGCATATGCGCAATATAAGCCGAAAAGTATGAGTGTCATTGCCGCTGATCCGAATACGATGGAGATTCTGGGGATGG
>DOJM01000113.1:6760-8572 GCA_003529225.1 Paenibacillus sp. | reverse complement strand
ATCAACTTATGAGCCTGGTTCGACCTTCAAGATTGTTACACTTGCTGCAGCTGTAGAAGAGAAGCTTTTTGATCCCGTAGCTACATTTCTGTCAGGATCTATCAGAATTAAGGGATACAGTAAGGCATTACATGATATTAATCGTGCCGGCTGGGGGCAAATCAGCTTCCTGGAAGGTGTGAAGCGGTCTAGTAACGTTCTTTTTGTAAAACTTTATGAAATGCTCGGACAAGATAGACTTTTACAGTATATTGATGATTTTGGCTTTAATGGGAAGACAGGAATCGATTTGCCAGGGGAAGCCAGTGGGGTCGTTAACCCTAACCTTGGACGTCCTATCGAAATTGCTACACTCTCATATGGGCATGGTAAAGTGCTGGTTACCCCACTTCAACAATTGGTAGCTGTATCTGCTATCGCCAATGGCGGGAAACTGATGACTCCATATGTGGTAAAAGAGGTTACGGATCCAAACACCGGCAACACTAAGGTTACTCAGCCCAGTGTAGTGCGTCAGGTGATTGATGAGGCAAGCGCCAAGAAAACTGGTGAATACTTGGAGCAGGTAGTTGCCGACCAAGTCAAGGGGACAGGACGCAACGCTCACATAGAAGGTTACCGTGTGGCAGGTAAGACAGGAACGGCTATCAAGGTTGAAGGTAAGGACTACGTGAAATCCAAAGTACTGGTCTCCTTTATTGGTTATGCGCCTGTGAATGATCCAAAGATCGCTGTTATCGTTATTATTGATGAACCGAACGTTGAGGTTGGCGGCGGTAAAGCTGCAGCTCCTGTATTTAAAGAAATCGTATCTCAGTCTCTGCAATACATGGGAGTTCCAAAGTTAGCGACTGAAACTAGCGATAAGGATAGCAAAAAAACAGTTGAATCTGAAGCGCCTGTGCTCCGGACCACACCTGATCTGACGGACAAAACGATGAAGGAAGCAAGAGAGACGCTTCTGGATCAAGGATTTGATTTTGAAGTTGTCGGTGAAGAAGCTTCTGTGGAAACCCAATATCCAGAGGCTGGAACGAAGCTTGCTCCAGGACAGCGTATATACCTATTAAGCAAGCAAGGGGACAAGCCTACCATTCCAAATTTACAAGGAGAGTCGCTGCGTGATGCACTTGAAATTCTAACACTTCTAAAAGTGGAGATTGCGGTAGAAGGCGAAGGATATGTCTCGGAACAGATTGAAGGAATTAAGAACGGCAAAACATTGGTTACTTTGAAGCTGAAACCATTAAATGATAATAGTGAAGATGATCCTGCAACTTCGACTGCTGATGAGGGTACGGAATCGGAGAGTGGGCCATAGGCTTGTTCTAACCCCTGTTTGTCCCGAATAGTCATGAAGATAAGAGCTCATGTCTATAGGTGAAAGCGGGGGAGAACGGAATGAAGGTTTCGAAGGTCGTAACACGGCGGAGAATGTTGTGGACGCTGCTCGGACTGGCAGTGTTATTCGGTTCGCTGGTCGTGCGTCTTGCCCATGTGCAATTATCCCAAGGCGAGAAATTAAGTGACAAGGTAGAAGATTCCTTGCGCCGCAATATTCCTTTTACAGCCAAGCGTGGTGAAATTTTGGATCGTGAAGGTATACCGCTGGCCTATAATATCAGTACGCCTACGGTTTATGCGGTGCCTGTGCAGGTGAAGGAGAAGCAAAAGACAGCGCAGCAATTGGCGCCTCTGCTTGGGATGACCGAGGAGAAGCTGATGAGCTTGCTGACTAAAAAATCAATGTCGGTGAAATTACAGCCCGGCGGCCGCAAAATTACGATGGAACTTGCCGCGAGCATCCGTGAT
>DOJM01000113.1:0-6691 GCA_003529225.1 Paenibacillus sp. | reverse complement strand
GATCTTGCCGCGCATATACTAGGCTTTACAGGTATTGATAATCAAGGGATTACAGGAGTCGAGAATATATACGATAATTTGCTTAAAGGCATAGCAGGCAATATTTCGTATTTGTCTGACGCAGGTGGAAGACTCATGCCTGGATCATCGGAGAAGTATTCTGCCCCTCAGGATGGACTTAATCTGCAATTGACCATTGATAAACAGATTCAATCCATTATGGAACGTGAGCTGGATCAAGCTATGGTAAAATATCAAGCGCAGGGTGCTTGGGCTATAGCGATGAATCCGAAGAATGGTGAAATTCTGGCCATGGCTAGTAGACCGGGTTATGAACCGGGTTTATATAAGGAATATGATCCGCAGATCTATAATCGGAATTTGCCCATTTGGATGACCTACGAGCCTGGTTCGACGTTCAAAATCATCACACTTGCTGCAGCATTGCAAGAAGGTAAGGTAGACCTGCAAAATGATCATTTCTATGATCCTGGGTTTATCGAAGTGGCAGGTGCGAAGCTGCGCTGTTGGAAAAAAGGCGGCCATGGCAGCCAGACCTTCCTTCAGGTGGTTGAAAACTCCTGTAACCCTGGTTTTGTTGCTCTTGGGCAACGGCTGGGCAAAGAAACCCTCTTTAAATATATTCGTGATTTTGGTTTTGGCAGCAAAACAGGAATTGATCTAAACGGAGAATCTAATGGGATTCTGTTCAAGCTTAGTCAAGTAGGTCCGGTGGAGCTTTCGACTACGGCCTTCGGCCAAGGGGTCTCGGTTACACCTATCCAGCAGATTGCTGCGGTATCCGCGGCTATCAATGGTGGCAATCTCTATAAACCACATGTAACAAAATCATGGGTTAATCCTGAAACGGGAGAGACTGTATCAGAGGTGAAGCCTGAGCTTGTACGGCAGGTCATCTCGGAGGAGACATCCAAGAAGGTGCGGGCAGCACTTGAGAGCGTGGTTGCCAAAGGCACGGGACGGCCGGCTTTTATCGACGGCTATCGTGTAGGTGGCAAGACGGGTACTGCACAGAAGGTTGTAAATGGACGTTATTCTCCGACAGAGCATATTGTTTCTTTTATTGGCTTTGCGCCGGCGGATGATCCACAGATCGTTGTCTACACTGCAGTGGATAATCCGAAAGGGATTCAATTTGGGGGTGTAGTTGCAGCTCCAATCGTGCAAAATATTTTGGAAGACTCGCTGCACTATATGAAGGTTCCTGAGCGCAGTGATCAGCTTCCAAAAACTTATAAGTATGGTGAAACTCCGATTGTGACCGTGCCTGACCTTACAGGTGCAACCGTACAAGATATCTATGAGGATTTAAATATGAATTTTAATCTGGCGCGTTCAGGCTCCGGCAATACGGTCATCAATCAGGCTCCGAAAGCTGGGGCAAGAGTAGAACAGGGCTCAACCATCAGGATTTATATGGGAGCTTCTAGTGAATAATAATATAGGTATAAGGTTTAAGTTCAATTATAAGAAAGTATAAGTTTCACGTTATACANNGGGATTACTATGAAAGTTAATGAATTATCTGCTTGTCTTGCTACTTCGCGTCTATATGGGGACGGGGAGGTGGAGATTACTGATCTTCAGACGGATTCCCGCCGTGTAAGTCCGGGTGATCTGTTTATCTGTTTACCGGGTCACACCGTAGACGGACATAAATTTGCGCCGCAAGCCGTAGCCTCTGGAGCATCTGCTATCGTATGTGAGCATAAGCTAGAGCTTGATGTCCCACAGATCGTTGTGGATGACTGCCGTTTTGCGATGTCTGTCATGTCGAATGCATTCTTTGGCTCACCTAGCAGCCGAATGAGAATGATCGGGGTTACGGGTACAAATGGGAAGACAACAACGACTTATCTTATTGAGCGAATTATGCAAGACCAGAATATGAAGACGGGTCTAATTGGGACCATTCAAATGCGCTATGACGGCAAAAGCTACCCTATGTCAGGGACCACTCCAGAATCGCTAGATCTGCAGCGCTCGCTTCATGATATGGCCTCCAAAGGTGTGGAATGTTGCGTAATGGAAGTCTCCTCCCATGCGCTTCAGCAAGGACGTGTGAAGGGTGCGGACTTCCGTACAGCAATATTTACGAACTTAACCCAGGATCATTTGGATTATCATCATACAATGGAGGAGTATCGGGCGGTTAAAGGTCTATTCTTCTCTAGACTAGGAAATGTGATCTCACCTTGGAAAGAAGAACGCAAATATGCAGTGCTNNGATGAGGCGAGCCACTATTTTGCAACCCAAACTGCAGCGGAAGTGATTACATATGGCATTGATAACAACGCTAATGTCCGAGCTTCGCAAATCTCGATCACTGCAAAAGGAACTTTTTTCCATGTAGATACGTTTAAGGGTGAGACGGACATTTCACTTCGTATGGTTGGTAAGTTCAATGTCTATAATGCACTTGCGGCGATTACGGCAGCGTTGTTGGAAGATGTGTCACTGTCAGATATCAAGACTAGTCTTGAGGCGATTGATGGGGTAGCTGGACGGGTGGAGTCAGTAGATGAGGGGCAAGAATATGCCGTTATCGTTGACTATGCACATACACCAGACGGGCTGGAAAATGTATTAAGAACGGTCTGCGAATTTGCTACAGGTAAAGTGCTTACTGTGTTTGGCTGCGGAGGAGACAGAGACCGCACGAAACGTCCTTTAATGGGGAAGATAGCTGCAAAATATAGCGATATGGTATTCGTAACCTCTGACAACCCTCGGACGGAGGACCCTGGGCTAATTCTGAAGGATATAGAAGCAGGACTAGTAGAGGATGGAGTCACCTCTGACCGGTATCATATGATTGTTGATCGCCGAGAAGCAATTGGGAAGGCTATTGAAATGGCAAGCTCTGGCGATGTAGTATTGATTGCGGGGAAAGGTCATGAGACCTATCAACTGATTGGCGGAGTGGTTCACGATTTCGATGACCGCATCGTCGCGAAAGAAGTTATAAGGGGTCGAAGCTATTGATTACAAGAACACTGGGACAAATTGCTGTGATGTGCGCAGGTGAACTTCCTGCTGCCGAAGCTATGAATATACCTCTTACGGGCGTCGTTACTGACTCCCGTAAGATTACTACAGGCTGCCTGTTTGTCCCTTTAACGGGAGACAAATTCGACGGTCATCATTATGCTGCTGCCTCTCTTGCTGCTGGTGCTGCAGGGACCTTATGGCAGCGTGATAAAGGTCCTGCACCTGAGGGTGGCGGAGTCATAATTGTTGAAGATACGCTAGAGGCGCTTCAGAAGCTGTCCGCCGCATATTTGAATGAGGTCGCTCCGAAGGTTGTCGCTGTTACGGGCAGTAATGGCAAAACAACGACAAAAGATATCATTATGGCCTTGCTCGAAATGCAGTACAAGGTGCATAAGACAGAGGGAAACTTCAATAATCATATTGGTCTTCCGCTTACGATTCTATCCATGGCTGAGGATACAGAGATTGCAGTTCTTGAAATGGGTATGAGCTCGCGGGGAGAAATTGCTCTGCTGGCTTCTTTGGCTGCACCGGATGTGGCAGTCATTACTAATGTAGGTGAGTCGCATTTGCTGCAACTGGGATCCCGCAAAGAAATCGCACGTGCCAAGCTGGAAATAGTCGAAGGACTAAAGCCAGGTGGACTGCTAATTTATAACGGTGATGAACCGCTGCTGACTGAGGTAATGCAAGAGTCCACTTTTGAGGCTCCGGAGGGGATGGTGTCCTTCCGTTTCGGCCTGAACGGAGATAATGATGATTATCCGACGGGGATGATGTCCCATAGTGGCGGTATGACGTTTACGTCAAGCCTTCATAAGGAACATGCTTTTACATTACCGCTGCCAGGCCAGCATAACGTTGTTAACGCGTTGGCTGCACTAGCGGTTGCTCGCCATTTTGGAATTACAGATCAAAATGTAGAGAATGGGTTAAGTAAGCTTAAATTGACGGGCATGCGGATTGAAGTGATTCGGACTTCTTCCGGGCTTACACTTTTGAATGATGCTTATAATGCCAGTCCGACTTCTATGAAGGCGGCCATTGATGTGCTTCAAACTATGAAATGCAGTGGCAAAAAAATCGCAGTACTGGGGGACATGCTGGAACTTGGGCCGGATGAAATACAGTTTCATAAAGAAATTGGCTACTACCTTGATCCCGCAGTGACTGATATTGTNNTATATACCTATGGTCCATTGTCAGTCCATATTGCTGAAGCTGCAAAGGAAAGATTCGGAAACGAGCGTGTGCTGGCTTTTACGGATAAGTCAGAATTAACAGCTGTCCTTATCGAGAAAAGCAGATCCAAGGATATTGTTCTATTCAAAGGATCTAGAGGGATGAGGCTTGAGGAAGTGCTTCAAAGCCTTAATAAAGAGATTAAAGAGACCTAAATAAATGGAGGGGGTGCACCCATGGATTATCAACTATTGTTATTGACTATTGCTGTTTCCTTTATCCTTGCGGTCATTGCCGCTCCGCTCTTCATTCCGCTACTGCGCAGGATGAAATTCGGACAGCAGGTGCGAGATGACGGACCGCAATCCCATTTAAAGAAAGCGGGAACGCCGACGATGGGCGGTATCGTAATCATCGTGGCTTTTACATTAGCTTATCTGAAATTTTCCGTGGTGAATAACGATTTCTACGTACTACTAGTGGCTACGCTTGGTTTTGGACTGATCGGATTTTTGGATGATTATATCAAAATCGTATTCAAGCGTTCTTTGGGCCTTACGGCGCGTCAAAAATTGTTCGGGCAGCTGTTGGTAGGTGCTGTGATGTGCGGTCTGCTGATTTCTGCAGGACATAGCACGAGTATCAGCGTTCCGGGTACTGATTGCAGCTTTGACTGGGGCGGCTTTTTCTACTATCCATTCATTATTATTATGATGATGGCAGTAACGAATGCTGTTAACTTTACCGATGGAGTAGATGGTTTGCTGTCTGGTGTAAGTGCTATTGCTTTGGCAGCTTATGCTGTTGTAGCGATGCAGGCTACGTCAATTGCAGCTGGAGTGTGTGCAGCGGCAATGATCGGGGCCGTTCTTGGATTTCTGGTCTTTAATGCCCATCCAGCTAAGGTGTTCATGGGAGATACCGGTTCATTTGGTATTGGCGGCGCGATAGGTGCGATTGCTATTGTCACAAAGAGCGAACTGCTGTTTCTAATTATTGGCGGTGTGTTTGTGGTGGAAATGTTATCTGTCGTGATACAGGTGGTTTCTTTCAAAACCCGTGGCAAACGTGTATTCAGAATGAGCCCGATTCACCATCATTTTGAACTTGGTGGCTGGTCGGAATGGCGTGTGGTAATTTCGTTCTGGGCGGTAAGCTTGATATTAGCCGCTGTTGGACTATTTATTAGCAAGGGGTTGTAGCGAATGAAACATCCAGATATGTACCGTGGTGAAGAAGTTGTGGTTCTTGGGCTCGCAAAGAGCGGTGTCCAGGTTGCTAAAGTGCTGCATGATCGAGGCGCAATAGTTACGGTGAACGATNNGAAGCTTCCGAATTGGAATCTTTGGGAATTTGTGTTATATGCGGTGGGCATCCGGATGGACTGATTCATGAAGGTGTAAGTCTGGTCATTAAGAATCCAGGCATTCCTTATTCTGCGCCTCCTGTGCAAAAGGCTCTTGAGCTTGGCATTGAAGTAGTTACAGAGGTAGAGGTTGCTTACCGTCTTTGTGCAGCGCCGATGATTGGCATCACGGGTTCCAATGGCAAGACGACAACGACGACCTGGGTAGGTCAAATGCTGGAAGCTGCAGGTATGAATCCGATTGTTGCAGGTAACATTGGCACGCCTCTCTGTGAGGCTGCGCAAGAAGCTACAGAGGATAACTGGATGGTGGTCGAACTCAGCAGCTTCCAGCTCAAAGGTACGGAGACTTTCCGCCCCAAAATAGGTTGTTTGTTGAATATTGCGGAGACACACCTGGATTATCATGGGAGCATGAAGGATTATGTCGATTCCAAAGCAAAGCTGTTCGCCAATCAAGTAGCTACGGATACGGCTGTGCTGAACTGGGACGATCCTTTTTGCCGGGAACTTGTGCCGTATATGAAAGCTACTATTCTTCCGTTCTCTCTGTCCGAGGAGCTCACTCATGGTATGTTTGTTAGCCCATCCTATATTACGGGTCAAGACGACGATCTGAAGCGCCGCATCATCTATCGCGAATCTGCAGACCAAGAAACAATCATTGCTGATGTAGATTCCATTGGCCTTCCGGGACGTTTCAACGTGGGAAATGCACTGGCTGCATGCGGAATTGCCATTGCTGCTGGAGCTGACCCCTCTTTATTGGGCGAAGTGCTTGCTTCATTTCGCGGTGTGGAGCACCGGCTGGAGTATGTGGCTGATAAGGCTGGAGCCACTTATTATAATAACTCCAAAGCAACAAACTCCAAAGCGACGATTATGGCATTAACATCCTTCGAGCGCCCCGTAGTGCTGATCGCTGGTGGGTTAGACCGTGGTTCCGATTATTTGGAGCTGCTGCCTGTCCTGAGCGGTCGTGTTAAAGCGCTAGTGGCGTTAGGGGAAACTAAGGACAAGCTAACGAATGTAGCGCAGCTGGCAGGATTAAAGCAGATTATCTCCGTCGATAATGGGGAGAGTGCCGCTGCCGTGCTTGAGCAAGCTGTGCAGGAAGCTTCCGCTCT
>DOJM01000613.1:4473-4887 GCA_003529225.1 Paenibacillus sp. | reverse complement strand
TCCGCGAACCGTTATGTTCAAGACTACGCCAAAGCACTTAACGCTTCTTCGCTGAAGCATGCACGTATCGGTGTGGCAACTGACTTCTTCGGCGGCAATGATGAAGTAGATGCTATTACGAACCAAGCGATTGCTAAAATGAAAAGCATGGGAACGGAAGTAGTGCCTGTCACATTCTCCAAACAAACCAAGTACCTCTGGACTCCAGTTCTTGGACCGGTCGGGGATGCGGAATTCAAAATACAGTTTGAAAAATATTTACGCTCGCTTCCTGCCGGTGGACCTAAAACGCTGCAAGAAGTAATCGATATTAGTGAATCCCCTGAAGTATTGAACTCGGCAACACCTGTTAACCCTGCTCGTTTAGAAGGCTTGAAGACAGCATTGGCTAAAGCAGATACTCTATATTCTAAC
>DOJM01000613.1:246-4454 GCA_003529225.1 Paenibacillus sp. | reverse complement strand
CGTAAAGAAATTGAAAAGATTATGAAGAAGAACAACCTGGACGCAATCGTTTTCCCTACGATGGCCTGCCCTGCTTCCAACCGATTTGACAAAGAAGACCCTACTTATGTCTGCAATGCGTATGATACTTATGCAGCGAGCTACGTGGCATCTGCTACAGGTTTCCCTGAAGTAACCGTACCTGCGGGAATGGTAGAAGCAGGCGTACCGGTGGGCATCTCATTCTTGGGAACAGCATACAGCGAGCAAACGCTGCTTAACCTAGCTTATTCCTTTGAGCAAGCTACGAAAGCAAGAACAGTTCCTGTACATACACCGAATTTAAGACCATAACTGGATTACAGCATCTGCAAATGCCCTTTCTCTCCCTTTCATCATGCAGGCTGCAGCTGCAATTGAATAGAAACTGATCCGCTGCATTAAACTTTACCCTATCGAGTAGACACTTTTAAAAAGTCTCTCGGTAGGGTATTTTTGTTTATAACAAGAAGATAGGAAAGTGGAATGGTATGAGCAAGAAAAATGGTCACAAATAAAGAAATCAAGCAGTTAACTAACAATCCTTATGTGAGAAACATGTCTTCAAAGGCAATTACGTATACGGATGCGTTTACGCAATTGTTTATCTCAGCGAATAGCAAAGGCAAGCTGCCGAGAGAATTATTTGAAGAATGTGGTTTTGACATAACCATCATTGGAATCCAAAGAGTTGAATCCTCAGGAAAGAGATAGCGTGCGAGCTACTAGGAAAACGGAATCTTAGGTTTGCAGGATACAAGAAGCCAGGCATCAGGAAAACCTCTTAAACGGGAGCATACGCTCGAAGAGAAGCAGGCCAATTCATAGAGCATCATCTTTATAGTCTGTGCCAATAAATTGCGCTGCTGGTTATATTCGCATTGATTTAGCAGTTTCTGTGTTTCAGCTTCCGAGGACAATGGACTACTGCCCCCCTAGCAATAGGGTAGCCAAAGTAGTCCGGACTACTTTGGACTACATTTTCTATCTATAGACGTGAAAAACCCGCTCTGGGAGCGGGTTAAATTCGATGGAGCCGAGGGGAGTCGAACCCCTGTCCGAAGATAACGGCACATAAGTTTCTACGAGTGTAGTTACGGATTTGATGGTCAAATAACTATAATTTTCATACTCATGAAACAGTAAAGACAGATTGGATGTCGAACAGCCCTTGTCTCAACATGAGCCCCCTAATTATCGACTTGCCGTCGGCAGTTCCATTCCCTTCTTCCAAATCAGAATCGGATGATCCGGTGAACCGTAGTAGATGGACGTAATCTCCACGTCCTTACCATACTTCTTCTGATAGGCCCTTACATTCAGAGGATTGACGAACATCTCGCCATTGACTGGATTGGAGGCATTATATTTCTTCGATATGATAAGAGGATGAACGGGGGTCATATAGAAACTCCCATCATCCTTAACGGTATTCTTCACATGAGCGAAACTATACCCGTCCCTGATTTGAACACGAAAAGCAACTTCACCGCTTGATATAGTTCTTATATCAGAAATAATAATATGGTCGGATGACACCGGTAGGATATTCCAGCGGAATAGACCGAAGTAGCCAACAATCAACATTCCACATACGGAAGCAGCCACAAACAATCCTTTCATAAAAGCCATCGATCGGGTACGGCTCCACATTCTTTTAATGCTTTGCAGCCCTTTTCCCTCCAATTTATTTACTTCCATATCTTGAATGGGCAAGCTCAGGCTGGATTTCAATTGTTCCAGAGAAGAACGGCAGTCTGCGCAATCAGCAAGGTGTTCCTCCACCAGTCCCTTGCTAGTTTCACTGCATATGTCGTCATAATACAAGGGGAGAAGATCTTGAACTACGTCACATGAGATTCGGTTCATCATTTATCCTCCATTAGTAGATTCTGTATCCTTAGCCGAGCCCGGTGATAGGTCACTCTTGCCCAGCTTTCCGTTCGGCCAAAGATTTGACTAATATGATCGAAAGACAGTTCTCCAAATAACCTGAGCATAAAAACCTCCTTATACGGCTCGTTCAAAACGTGCAGAACCTTATGAACACGCAGAGCTTCAGTCTGATCAATGAGTTTTTGCTCCAGGTTAATGCTGCCCTCTTCTTCCTGTACAGCCAACGAAGCGAACCTCCGTTGCCCGTCCATATAGGAGAAATAAGTATTTTTCGCAATCTGACACAGCCAGACGCTCATTTTGCAGTCCCCCCTGAACTGTTCAATTCGTTTCAGCGCTTTAAAAAAGGTCTCCTGTGTAATTTCCTCGGCAATCTGCTCGTCCCTGCTTAACGACAGCACAAATATGTATACATCACGGAAGTATTGATCATAGACTCCTTCTAATTCATCTGATTCGTCCAAGGATTCACCACCTTACATATATAAGACTAACTAAACATAAAAACGTTACAATGAATTCAGTTTTATTTTGTTGTACTTTTATAGAAAAAAAAAATAAAAAAGACACCCCTAAAGGTGTCTTCACTAATACTCCATATGGAGCCGAGGGGAGTCGAACCCCTGTCCGAAGATAACGGCACATAAGCTTCTACGAGTGTAGTCACAGTTTTGATGTCACCCGAGTATCGCCCCGTAACCGGCTATACGTTGGGTCAGCCTGATTATCTTCTTCCGTTGACCCCAGGCGGAGACCAGACGGCGTATCCCACTACTTGTTAGCCCCTATCCCTGTCACATGGGCGATGCAGGGTAGAAGCACGCGCACAGTTTCTTAGGCTGCGAAAGCGTAGTTGTTTTGTTGTTTGCCGTTTAATAGGCTTTAGCGTTGATGAAGCGGACGCGTCCCCACTACTCGCTACTCATGCTCGAACTACCCCCGTCGAATCCAAGAACGGCCCCTCATTAAAAAGGGCGCTTCGGATCAAGCGGATCTTCCAAGCAAGAGAGATCCAATCCACAGCTTCTTCTTCAAGAAGTCTGTAACGAAGCAATAATCTTACTTACTCAGTATAGCACATTTATCAATACTTTAACACGTGGGTTAAAGGAATTGAAGGTGGAAACTGGAACTCATTTGAATCGTCTACTACACCTAGATTATCTGGCGATCTTTTGCTTCTCACGCAATACACGCTGGATATCACGCTGAGCATCACGCTTAGCAGCAGATTCACGTTTATCGTACTCCTTCTTACCTTTACCAAGACCAATCAATAGCTTCGCATAGCCATTTCGCACGTAAACCTTAAGTGGCACAATCGTAAATCCATCTCGCTTGGACAAGCCCAGCAGTTTATGAATTTGCTCCTTATGCATTAGCAATTTACGTGTGCGAGTCGGGTCAGTAGGGTTAGCACGATTACCTTGTTCAAAAGGGCTAATATGCATGTTGTGAATCTGAATCTCACCGTTACGGATCGTAGCAAAAGCATCTCCAATATTAGCGCGGCCATTACGCAGCGACTTGATCTCTGTGCCTGTCAGCACCAAGCCAGCTTCATAAGTATCCTCGATAAAATAATCATGGGAAGCTTTTTTGTTCTGGGCAAGTACTTTCCCGTCTGCTTTTTTACCCATGAGAATCACTCCTTGAATCATATTCATAAGTTAAAGTAACCATGTCTCTCTAATCTTAAACGACATAGTCATCGAACGTCTGATCTATATTGTAACAAATGGAATCGATTGAGCGCAAGGAAGGATCAGGCAATCCTAACTCATCCATTTTGACAACTGCCTGTCAGTAAGTTTACCCATTAGTTAACTTTAATTACATTTGTTTATAAAATAGTCGTTTGTGTTGCGATATTGCCCATACCACAATCGCCTCTTAATCAATTTCATTCAATCTCTATCCCTCCGACGCTAAAGCTATATAAATGCACTTTATACATCTATTCAGCTTATTTATCCGATTTAGATGTACAAATTGCAGTTAACCAACACTTTTACTGAACTGCCGGGCTTTAACTGCACATTATGCAATTAAAAATAAGCACCAATTAAAAAAGCACCGCCCCCAGCAAAGAGGGCGGTGCTTAATCTTGCGTTATTGAGCTACGAAACGTAGCCAACACGTTTATTTATTTCTTCTTTCTCTTACGAGGAGTTCCGTCTGGAGTGCTGCCTGTAGTGTCACTACGTTTAGAAGTGGCTTGTTCCGACGTCTGAACGTTGCCCGGTGTCACGGACTGACCGATGAACACACCGCTTTTGTTCTTCTTTTTACGG
>DOJM01000613.1:0-134 GCA_003529225.1 Paenibacillus sp. | reverse complement strand
GTGCTGCCGTCTAGGCCGCGAACTTCGCCGCCGGAAGACTCAGACGCAGGCGCGCCGTAACCGCCTTTGCCGGAGCCAAAGCCGAAGTTGATGCCGCGTCCACCACCGGTACCGCCGTTGTCACCGCCGCGGCC
>DOJM01000349.1:9550-9887 GCA_003529225.1 Paenibacillus sp. | reverse complement strand
CAGCTAACCCATGCATAATAACAGGACCGTCATAAACCTTACTTAATTCATTTAGATATTTCTTTAAGGGTAAGTTTCCTTTTCCCACCGGTACAAAAGTGATCTTCTCTTCGGTTACAAAAGCATCTTTGCAATGCGCAATGGCAATGTGCTCCTTAAGCACTGTTAACGTTTTTGAAATCTTACCTAAGAGGTCCTTATGATCCTGTGGGGATACTAGATTTGCTGCATCATACAAAACCTTAAGGTAAGGTGTATCCAGATCCCTCAATAGTCTTAAAGCATCTTCTGCCGTACTCACCACATTGGCTTGTTCAGGTTCAAATACTAGCGTTAC
>DOJM01000349.1:2045-9534 GCA_003529225.1 Paenibacillus sp. | reverse complement strand
AGCATCCATGCAAGACTATCTTGCAATAGTGACCATGCCCTCACTGTATGATTGTCAGGATGAGGACTCCAGAAATCTTCTTGGTTCAAACTACCTGTAGAAATCGAAACATACGGAACAGCTAATGCAGCTGCAGCCTCAACTACAGTCTTAAAACACTGCTGATTTTCAACTTTCTTCTCCTCATTTAGCTCTAGCGTATTAAACGTTCCTGAGATCACAGCAATGCTAACTCCACTGTTTATTGATGCTTCTTTGATTTGAAGGGTAATCTCCTGACTAATTTCTTTAGGTAAACTCGCCAACCCCACGTTAGCAAAATTAAATTGAACGGTACTCATGCCTTGGGCTTTGATTTTGTGTAAGGCGATCTCCAGTTCATAGTTCGAGTATACTTTAGAGAAAATCCCTAGCTTCACAAGTTACACCTCTTTTATCTATTTTCAACTTCATCATACACGCAGTTTCGATTATAAACAATAAAATCCAATTATAGTAAAGAACTAATAATCTGCAAAAAAATACAAAAAAGTGCTGGCAATAATGCCAACACTCTATAATCAATTATCGATTTCGATTAATCATGTAATTCAATAAATGCTTCAGAAAAGCAATATTTCGAGGGATCTCCTTTAACGCTTCCATGGCGAGACAGTAGTGTTCCCACATCTCTTTTCTTGCGCCGTCTGCACCAAGGATAGATACAAATGTTGAATTGTTATTCTCCACATCCTGACCTATTGGCTTACCGAGTAAATGGTGATCTCCTTCCAAATCGAGCAAATCATCTTTAATCTGGAAGGCAATCCCCGCATGATAGGCAAATTTTTTCAAAGCCAGAACTTCAGATTCCTTAACCTGAGCCAGAATCGCTGGCATCACTAGAGAAGCTTCAAATGCAATTCCGGTCTTATAAAAGCAAATCATATTTAATTGCTCTAGCGTCAATACTTTCCCCTTAGAATTCAGATCCATTGCCTGACCCATACATGTATCTTCTGCTTTTTGGGCTGAATATTGCATCAAAGCAAGCACAGCTTTTGCATCAAAAGAATGAAGCGACGCCTGTTCCTCGATTGACTTCTGAATCAAAAATAGACCCGTTAACTCCGCTGTGGAGCTATTATACACTTCGTGTAGAGTTGCACGCCCCCTTCGGGTTGAGGCATTATCCTGGGACGGAAGATCATCGAAGATTAGAGAAGCGGTATGCATATATTCCAAAGATCTCAGAAGCGGCACAATTGCCGATGCATCTAGACCATATTCGTTAACACCCATGACCCAAGTCAATATAGGCCTTATCCGCTTGCCGTCGCCTGCTAGACTATAATTAGCCGCATCAATAAGCAGCTCTTTCATTTCTGGCGTCCCGTCTGGCTTGGCTATCAGCAATTGTTTATTGATTTGATCGCGGACCTTTTGGATCGTATCTCGAAATTCCACTTTTTCCTTCTTGCTGTTTTTTAGATTCAAAAGCAACTGATCCCTGAGCAGTTTATCGAAAAAATCCACATCATCTGCTTTCTGCACCATCTGCTGCACAACAAGGTTAAATGCTGGTTGACCAGAAGCAAAGATCTCCATGATCTCTTTATACTTTTCAACCCCTACACGTTCTTTACAGCGCTTGAGTCCATTGATGGCTCGATCTAAGATTACCTCACGGGTTTTAGGATCAGAGCGATACACGGTGTGTATTAAATGGGAAATAACCGTCCAGTATAATTCAAAAGGATTGATCAGATCTGTACGTTGGCCACGGTATTTTAAATAATAAGTATAGGGGGTTACCGCTCCCGCTTTCATATCGTCAAACATATCCGCAAAATCATCAGCCAGCTGATTATATAACCCATAGAAAAAGGTGCGTTGATCAAATCCGTCATCTGTTGGAGCACTAATTACGGATCTGACGATTAAACGTGAAGAAGAAGATTTTAAAATGACGGGTATAAAAAGCTCCTCATTGCTGTATTCAGGGTTAGAAGGATCCTTGATTCGATCTAACTCCTGGGAATGAAAAAACACAAAGGATTGCTCGAAAAATGCATCCTGCATGTCTTCCCGCTGATACCCTCTTATATACTCAAAAGCCTCCTTAAGCTCCGAATGTACAAATCGAATGAACGGCATGTTCTCTCCGGACCATTCACCCAATTCCGGTACAACTCTATTAAGGATCGCGGTGCGTATCATATGAGAATATTGTTCTTTCTCTTGGTCGGTTAAGACACTGGAATCAAGGAGATCATCAATGAATGGATAAGTTAGGCCATATGAATAACCAAGTCTAATGGCTTCACCAATCCTCTTGGATCGCTCCACAGGTGGTATGTCATCGTCCATCTCTTCCATCACATGGAGAATCACCCCAATAATGATCTTGATTAATTTACGCTGCGCTTGCTCGGGATTCATTTCCTTCGGAAGATGTGCTGATACCTGCTTAAGTTTGTCTATCACCCAAATCGTGGCCGTTTCAACGCCTTCCTTCTGAGCCCAACGGTAAATCCCAGTGAAACTCATGAAATCCGACTGATCCTCCGAACTTGTGGAGCCTGGAAGAATCATCTGATTTCTAATGTCGGCAACCATACGCTTAATCCGGAGCTGTGTATTCGGCGAATCCAAAGCTTGCCCCAGATCTCTCATATAAAGATAGGAAACACTTCGATCCAAATAATCATCCAATTTACCGGTTTGATTCAGCCATCCTAGATATCTATGATAATCCTGAGAATCAGGTTTCCTTTTTCCTTTTGATAAAAAGGACAACCATGAACGGCGATGAATATGGTTCTTCTTCCACAATTGAAAATCTTCAATCAAGGTAGACACATAAGTTTTTTCTTTGAACTGTTCACGAAGAGATGCAAAATACTGAGCCGCCTTCTGCTCAGCGATCGAATATCCTGTATCGGCGTAATCTGTAAATTTTTCATTCATAGGTGATGACCTCAACTTCTCTTTTTGTTAACATGACCCATTAGGGAAGAACAGAGTTTCTTCCTGAATGAAATGTTCATCAGTTAATACGGTCAAAACTCTTTTGGGTTACGAAAAAGAAGCTTGACTAATCAAGCTTCTTTCAAAAATACTATACACAAATTATTCTATTTAGATTAATCTGCATTATGCTCCTTTACTTGGCTCTTCAGTGAAAGGATCGATCCTAATTCCTTTTGTATATATGCTAGATCTGTTATCTGCTCGATATGATATACGCCACCTGGAAATGGGGAATCGTACAGGAGCTTTGATACTGCTGCTGTCACTTTTGCTGTGACAATGGATTGATTCTTTCCTAGCATAATTAAATCAGCATACTGTGGCTTTCCCTCTTGATTTCTACCACTTGCCTCAACTTTGATAGCGAACTGATCACTCCCTAAATGTAGGCGCTCCATAACACGAACCATCCACCTATTCACCCAGCCTGTCTTTAACAAACGAACAGCCCCTGTTTTTTTGGCTATAGCCAGCAATTTAGTAACGCAAACTGAATCCAGACAAAATCGTGTGGAGATGGACGAAGCTTTGAGTGTTCGGACAAGCGTCTGTTGATCTGAGAATGGGAAACGATAAGCAAGGCGATTCCCTAAATCGTCACCAAAGTGATACGATTTTTTATCGGTGAAGCTCTCCACCTCTACCTGACGATTCTTTTGCTTAACTTCAAACTTTTCTCCTAAATTATTCACTGTCCATTCGATCGCTGCCTTACCATGAGAATCACCAAGTCCGAGCATAATCGCGATATCGATTGCTTCCGTCTGTTCCATCAGTCTTTCCGCTTCAAGAGCCATTAGATTGGTTATACCAGGTGCAAGCCCTACACTTAGAATGGCACTAGACCCATATTCTTCAGCCAGCTCACTGTATGACTCAATGTAAGATAAAAACGGACCGTTCGCCGATACATCTACATAATGCGTACCGCTACGAAAGCAGGATTTTACAAAATCCGTGTTCGATTGATCCAAACACATGATGACTAGTTTCACTTGATCTAGTAAATGTGGAGGTAACGGCTTATTGGTATCTAACTGTAACGGCTTGACTTTACCCTGGGTAGATTGACTGAACCGCTCTGCTTTTTCAAGACTTCTCCCTGCTGCAAATACTTTACCTTGATACCTCTTCTCTAATATTTCACATATCGTACGCCCTACATATCCATAACCACCAACGACAATTATATCTTCTTTTTCCTGCATTTTTATCACCGCATCCTATATAATAGAGTTGATTAAGAATCATTCTCAATTATACGGATTTCGCTTCTATTCACTATCCCACAAATGTGGGAGTTCGATATAATCCATTAAGGACTAGAGGGCTACTCAATGAATACCAATAAACAATTCATTCTAATAAAGAAACAAATCATTAAGCTAGGAATGGTTACTCATTCATCTCACAACTACCGTACTTCCTTGCTGTCTCTCTTACGTGAAGCAGTTCCCTTTGATGCTGCCTGCTGTACTCATGTTGATCCACAGACATTGCTGTCAACTGGTGCGGTTACTGAAGACAATGTAGAGTCCATTCATCCCCACTTGTTCCAGATCGAATACGGTGAGGATGATGTTAACACCTATGAGCAAATGGTTCATAGCAAGCTTCTCGTCGCTACAATATATGAAGCAACCGAACAACAACCCGAACGGAGTGCCCGATATCGAAAGGTTTTGTCTCCAGCAGGTTTTGGGGATGAACTACGTGCAGTCCTTATTCTTGGAGAATCTTGTTGGGGATATTTGACGCTGTACAGGAATGTAGCTCAATCGAGATTCTCACAAGAGGAATGTGATTGGATCACCTCACTCATCGCTCTGATTGCAGCCAAAATGCGGGCTTTCAGTCTTGAGCTTCCGGAGAGAGAGGAGACTTGGCTTGAAGAACATTCCGGTTCCGGCATTGCAGTTCTATCTGATCATTTGGCTCTTCTCTCTTCTAATTCCGCAGCGGATCGCTGGTTAGGCAAACTTCGATCATTGGAATTGATCGATGCTCATGTCCTGCCTCGTCCAATCCGTGCTGTAAGCGCGCAAGCGTTAAACAGCCCTTCCGAATCTGTGGGGATAGCGAAGGTATGCATTCGTATGACTGAGGGGCCTTATTTAGTCGTTCGAGCAAGTCGTCTTCAGGCTTCCAACGGTCAGAACCAAATTGCCATTTCATTCGAACCCGCGCGTCCTGCTGACATGCTCCCCATCATAGCAGAAGCGTATGGTTTGACGGAACGTGAGCAGCAGCTATTACACGGTGTAATTCGTGGATTATCCACTAAAGAATTGGCTTCTGCTCTACATATTTCCGCATACACCGTCCAGGATCATTTAAAGTCCATTTTCAGTAAGTCAGGTGTCAGCAGCCGTAGGGAACTTATATGGTATTTGCATTCACGCTACAATATTATAGAAGCATAAGATGAACTCGATTCCTTAATGCGAAGCCGTATATTCTCCCAATTCAGTCAGCAAAATGTGGCAGCCTCACTTGGGTTATATAATAATGATTTTCTATCCATAGATATCCTCCACGAAAGAGGTCCCATCACCGCTGGTGAACTGTCCAAACTAACCGGACTGGCTACAGGCAGTGTTACGGCATTAATTGACCGACTTGAAAATAACCGGTTTTGTGCGCAGACAAAATGACCCCAGTGACCGTCGTAAGGTAATTATTGTCCCTTTGTATGAAAATAATGAGGTCGGGAATACCTACCTTCCCCTGCATGCCGAGATGCTTAAACTAGCATCCGCCTACTCAGATGAAGAGCTTGAACTTATTACACAATTTGTTGGCAAAGCAAGTACAGTCCTGGATGAGCAAATTCATCGTCTACACTCCACAACAAACAATAATTCTTCCACTTAAGCCTTAATCATTCATCAAAAAAAGGACGATACCCATTGTCTAATTACAATGGGTATCGTCCTTTTAAAATGAACTAACGATTACAATAAAGCTGATCCCTGACTAGCGATAAGCAACCACTTCTGCCGTATTAAGCGTATTCCCTTTACGCAGTTTCATTGTTTTTCTCACATTATTCGAATGTTACTTCGTATCTATGGAAATAGACAGCTTTCCATTGGATTCAATTAAAGAAATTTTGGCGTTATCCGTCTGCCATACCCTACGAAAGTTTGTACCTTCGCCTTCTTTTTCCATATCTGCTGTGCTACCTTCTCCGTTAGTAGCAGGCTCTCCAAGCTGTTGCGTTATCTCTTGTGTTAATTTTTCCTTGGTAGCTTCCTTAAAGTGAATCGTCTCTCCAATCACTTTTCCGGTGTATCATAGGCGACCTGAAGAGTTGCCTCGTGATTCACAATCTTCTCGTTATATTCGCGGGATAAAAGAGTAGAATTCGTACCTTCATTACGGTTGGGTGCGCCTTCGCCGAGCGATTGGACAACTTGAGCATCCGCTTTTCCAATCAAAGTTGCTAGTGAGTCAAGGCTATAACTTTTCTCAGCCCCGCTTGGTACAGTAGTTGGAGGGGGGAGCTGGGATTTATCTGGTACTGGTTTGGAGCATGCACTAAGGGCAAGTACCGTAAGCAGTAACAAACAAATATGCTTTAATTTCGTCATGGGTTTCATTCCCTTCCTTGCTAGCTATTGATGTATTTTTCACAATTTATTTAACGATTATGTATTGATGGTGCAAATTCCATGCCAAAAAAGACGATATCTCATGAAGTCAAATGACTTTGAGACACCGTCCTACNNATTAAAGTGAAGCTGAAGCTTGGCTAACCCAATTTACTAATTGAGCCGTATCCACTGTATCCGCTTTACGCAGTTTCAGTGTTTTTCTCTCGGGAGGGCCTTCGACTATTCCTTCTGGAAACTCGAGCTCATTTGTATTAAAAATAACAAGACTTACCGCGTCTTTCGAAGTTGAGATAGCTGCTGCGTATTTACCATTTTTCAAAAAATGAGGCTTCTTATACTGAATTCGTTCCTGTACATCCGGGATTGCTTGGTGAACAACCTCACGAAGATTAGTAGATAACTCCACCTGCCATGGTTCTTTTAACGCTTCAATAAAATCGATGACTTCCTGATTCATTCTTCAGCTCTCCTTTATGTACATAACAGTTAAAATTTTAGCATGTTTTCTACTATACATTTATTTCTTGTTCTTCAAGTCATTATCCTCCCTCAGCGCCTGAAGAATTTCACTACATGCCAAATAAAAAAGGGAAAAGTTCCGAAGAACTCCTCCCTCATACTATCGCTTAATGAATCGTCAGATTAAAACCGCTCTGAATATAATTCAGGTTGGGGTTAGCGATATTCGTAGTCGTCAGGTTGTTAAACGTTGCTGAACCATTGCCTGTGTAGGTATAGATTGCCGAACCCTGATGTGGCCCAGAGAAACGTGAAGTAGTAATACCATCAAGCCCAGTACCATTAATATTGATGTTGTTAAACACGATATTCTCAAATCCACCGCCATACCCGAACTGGAT
>DOJM01000349.1:0-1930 GCA_003529225.1 Paenibacillus sp. | reverse complement strand
AGTGTCGATGATGTAGTTATGATCAGACTTATGACCGCCGCCTCCAAAGAATGCTATGGCTGCTGCACGCCAGTTATTCTCAATCGTGTTATAGGAGAAAGTGTTATTTACACCCGCCGGAGCACCATTGGTGTTACTAGTCCATACTGCAAGACCATCATCACCGTTATTTCGTACGTTAGTATTTCGAACAATCGAATTACTAGTGCCTTGGGAGTAGTTGATGCCATCGGCAAGATTGTTCCGAATCCGGCTGTTTTCAACCACAAGCCCACTGGCATAAATAGCAGGTGTATGAGCATAGTCGCCTACCCACATGCCACATTCAAAATGTTCAACCCAGACATCATGGATAATTGAATTGGTACCGAAGTTATCCATAAACCCTTTGTAAATTGTATTTTGTCCATAACGGGATCGCAAATTTGAATTCATGTAAACATTACTAAAATCTAGCTTGCCGCTAATACGGAGTGAAATGCCGCCACCTGCCGCATGGATACTACTAGCGACCATACAACATACTTGTTACGCATTTTAATTTTAATCCTCCTTAAATATGTTAGATTCTCAAAAATTCACGAACCTATTTAAGTGCTCAAATGGTAGCGTTTTCAATATAGATCATCCAGAGCACATTAAAAAGAACCACACCACACCCTCCCTTCACTTTCAGACACTCTCATTATAGAGAAAAAGCACCTAGAGCTATAAGATGTAATCCTACGGAAAAGGTAAGCGATACCATTATCACGAAACTATACGATTTATGGAATCTATGACATCCGTTTAAACAAAAAAAGAGCCTCTTTTATCAGGCCCGTACTTTTTCTTTACCTGTAGCAGGAGAGTTTAATAGAACCACGCCTCCTACAATTAATACGATTCCGGCAAAAGTTAGAATACCAAATGGATCCCCCCACACGACAATACCCACAATCGCAGTTAGAACTGTACCTACACCCGACCAAATCGCATAAGCTAAGCTTAACGGTAATTCTCTAAGACTTATGGATAAGCTATAAAAAGCAATAATAAAACCAATAATAACCCCTATAGAAGGGAGTAATTGCGTGAATCCTTCTGACATTTTCAACATAGTAGTACCTACGACTTCGCTGGTAATCGCTATACTTAGAGCAATATATCCTACATTTCTTTTCATGCTACAGCCTCCAAATTCTAATGAGCCCCGCCAGAGAGCTTCATAATGATTACACCACCAATGATAAGTAGCAGACCTAGTAATTTCTTACGATTAAAGTTCTCTTTATATATAACTACGCCAATTATAGCTGTCAAAGCTGTACCTACCCCTGACCAAATCGCATAAGCTGTACCTAGTGGAATTGTTTTAAGCGCTAAAGAAAGACTATAAAATGCTAAGCCCATACCAAGGATCACGCCAATGGAAGGGAATATCCTTTTAAACCCGTTTGATACTTTTAGCATTGAACTGCCAAATACCTCACAGATGATAGCTGTTGCAAGTAATACATATGAATTCAATATCGACACTCCTTACTTCGTCATATTTATCAATTCATGAATAACTTTAGTGCGTAATTCATCATCTAACACACCTAATCCGAACATCTCGGAATACCATAATCCATCAGCTGCCATCCTAACGATAGTAGAGTGTACAGGATCAATACCATCGTTCTCTATGTTTTGTTGCCACTTTGCATATTGATTTTGAAATTTATTAAGAATAGCTGGATTTGTAAAAAGAGCAGCAGCAAGCGCGGTACCCATCTCTTTGCCCTCTTTAATATCATCATCTACAGCTTTAGTAACAGCACGACTCCACTTCCCTTTTTCAACCTTTTCACTCATAACTCTATCTTGAACATTGTTAAAAAAATGATTCGTTAGATCTTCGACCATCCCTATGATCAATGCTTCTTTATTTGGAAAATGATGCAGC
>DOJM01000350.1:3628-8297 GCA_003529225.1 Paenibacillus sp. | reverse complement strand
GTGATTCGCATAAGGATGTTTTGGAAAATCCGGATTCGATCTCACGTACGGTTTTGTCCAAAGGTCTGGATTCAGGTACTGCCTTTGAGATCCTCTCCATTGATATTGCAGATATTGATGTCGGCAAGAATATCGGTGCTTATCTGCAAACAGAACAAGCAGAAGCGGATAAACGTATTGCACAAGCCAAGGCTGAAGAGCGCAGAGCAATGGCTGTCGCTCATGAGCAAGAGATGAAGGCACGCGTAGTTGAAATGAAGGCGCTTGTTGTGGAAGCCGAGTCTCAGGTACCTATGGCGATGGCTGAGGCGCTCAGAAATGGTCAAATTGGTGTGATGGATTATATGAATATCAAAAACATCGAGGCCGATACTCAAATGCGCGGTTCCCTCGGTAAAATGAATGATCAGGACGACAATAACCGTCCAAACAATAATAAATAAAGGGGATGTGAATCTCCATGAGCTGGATCTATATTGTTGCGGTTATAATCTTCGCGATTGTATCCAATGTGAACAAGGCCACGAAGAATAAACCCAAAGGGACTACACCCGGAGGGATGCCGACTTTTGGTGGAGGTGAAGGGAATCCTCTCCGCCGTANNTACTCCAGTTACTACATCCTCCCGTGAGTATGATGCATCACCTGCCTTTCCAGAGCCTGCGTATATCCCAACGCCAGATTATTCTACTGGAGAAGGTATGTCTTTGGAGTACGCTGATGACGGAGTTGAATTGCGAACGCAAAGAATGCAGGAAGAGGTGCGGCGTCTTCAAGCTGCTTTCGATGGAATTGCTGGAGCGGATTCCAAATCGAAGAAGACGAAGAGTTCATCCTCTGACACAGCTGTTCAGTCAAATCGAACAGGGAATAGGGATGAGCTGCGCAATGGTGTGGTTTGGGCGGAAATTTTGGGACCTCCGCGCGCTCGCCAGCCGCATTCCAGCCGAAGATCGTAATTTTCGGTCATTGTAACAATTAAGCCTTGGCTTTCCTATCTTTACGATAGGATGCCAAGGCTTTTTTGCATTTTTTTTACCTGAAAGGTGCTCCTTTATTACTTCTTCTCATAAACAAAAGCGTTACCGCATAAGGTGTACAGAAGGCAGGAAGGGGGAACGTCTACTTATGACCCGTATTGGCCGCAGGCTGCGGGGATGGACAAACGGGGTGTTGGATTTACCACAGGACTTACTACAGGAAATGCCCCGGATCACCCTGATCGGCAATAAGGAACTGTATATCGAGAATCATCGCGGCGTGCTGCATTTTTCTTCAGGCCAGCTTAAGCTCGCGTTAGCTAATGGATCGCTTGAAATCACTGGCGAGGATCTTGTCATCCGCAATATTCTTGGCCAAGAACTGGCGGTAGAAGGCATTATCGGAGAGATCAGATATAAAGAAAGCGAGGGGAAATCATGAAGGAACCACCTCTTTCATCACTGCGGGGATCCGTTACACTGCATGTGACGGGGCCTCAGGTGGAGAGATTCATTAATGTCATTTCTGAAGCAGGTATAGTGATTTGGGATGTGAGGCCCGCTGAGGGCGGCGCTTCCCTTAAGCTGCTTCTGAATGATTTTTATGTCCTCCGTCCGATTTTAAAAAAGACAGGCTGTCGGATGCACGTTACAGGAAGAAGCGGACTGCCATTTTTGATGGCGCGGCTTTGGAAACGAAAATTTTTTGGCATGGGAATATTGGTATTCGTAATAATGCTCTTTATGTTATCTACGATGGTATGGAGCATTAGAGTCGAGGGGAATGAAAAGATTGCGTCTGAGGATATATTGGCAGCTGCTCGCCAGGAGGGGGGGTATCCTTTTCAATGGATATGGCGTCTGGATGAGCCGGACAAGCTCTCTAAGGGGCTCCTAGCCCAATTACCTGGCGTTTCATGGATAGGGGTGCAGCGGACGGGGACGAGCATTAAAATTCAGGTGGTAGAATCTAAACAGCCGGATATCAAACCTCTACTTAGTCAGCGGCATTTGATTAGCAGAACAGATGCGGTGGTCACTGAAATATATGCGGAGCAGGNNAAAAGGGGATATCCTGATCTCGGGTGCTCTAGGCGATGAAGAGAATGTACAGTACGTGGTGGCTAAAGGTGAGGTTAAGGGTCTAGTATGGCATGAATACAATATAGAGGTGCCTCTTACAACAACGAATAGCTCATATACAGGGGAGCGTAAGGATCGAACCTATCTGGTGCTTGGCAAATGGGCTATCCAGCTATGGGGTTATGGCGAATCTCCTTTTGAGAAATCACGAACGCTTACTGAGCACGATCCGCTGTCCTGGCGGTCCATTAAGCTGCCGCTGGGTCTAATGACTGAGAAAGAACTAGAAATTAGTGAAACGAGTGAGTCATTAACTCCTGAGTCTGGATTTGAAAAGGGGATAGAACGAGCGAAGAAGGATATTTTGGCGCGTTATGGCGTTGATAGCGTCATCAAAAGTCAAAAAGTTTTGCATGAGAAGAAAGAGAATGGTAAAGTTTATATGAAAGTGATCTTTGAAGTAGAAGAGAAAATTTCCGAAGAACTGCCAATAGTAAACAATTGAGGAGAATGAGGCTACTTGTCAGAACAGACTGCAAGCATTCGTATTACTTTGCAAAATGCGGGAGAAGCGCAATCGCTGTTCGGCCCGCAAGATGGATTCCTGAAAATCATCGAGAGTGAAATTCCTGCTATTATTGATTCCCGTGAAGCAGAGTTAACGATACGTGGTGCGGAGCGGGAAGTAGACATGCTGGGACAATTGTTTAATGTGCTGCTGTCCCTCGTTCGGAGCGGTTACATACTTACTGAACGTGATGTGCAGTACGCTGTGGAGCTGGCGAAAGACTTTCGAGCCGATCAGCTGCTCGATTTGTTCAAGGGAGAAATTACAACAACTTTTCGCGGAAAGCCTATCCGTGTCAAAACGATTGGCCAGAAGCATTATGTGACAACGATCAAGAAGCGTGATATTGTATTCGGAATCGGTCCTGCAGGAACGGGTAAGACCTACTTGGCGGTAGTGCTTGCAGTTACGGCACTAAAAGAAGGTTCTGTTAAGCGTATCATTCTTACGCGCCCAGCAGTAGAAGCAGGAGAGAGTCTAGGGTTCCTCCCAGGGGATTTGCAGGAAAAGGTAGATCCATACCTCCGTCCGTTATATGATGCCTTATACGACGTTATGGGGCCTGATCAGGTGGCTAAGGCGCTTGAACGGGGATTGATTGAAATTGCTCCGCTCGCTTACATGCGTGGTCGTACGCTGGATGATTCATTTATTATNNCCAGAATACAACGCCTGAGCAAATGAAAATGTTTTTGACTCGACTCGGCTTCGGGTCCAAAATGGTGATTACGGGTGACGTTACCCAGATTGACCTGCCTCGCGGCAAGAAATCCGGTTTGATTGAGGCTAAAGCGATTTTATCCGGTATAGAAGAACTCGGTTTTGTTTATTTTGTGGAGCAGGATGTAGTACGGCATTCCCTGGTGCAGAAAATTATCGTTGCCTATGACCGCTCTGCCGAAAACCTCCAATAAAGGGGATTGTCTTCATGGCTTCAAAGCAACCATCTAAATTAAGCGGATTTGTATATACGAACAACGGGTGGAAGTATAGCGCAGTGACACGCTATGCTCTTTTCCTGTTACTCGGACTTGTGTTCTACTTCAGTCTGTCGCCCGATCTACTACCAAAGCGGTACGATATAAAAGAGAATACGCTCAGCGCGAAGGAGATTATTTCGCCTAAGCAAATTTTGGACAAGAAGGCAACGCTAAAGGCGGCGGAAGAAGCTGCTGAGAGAGTGGATCTGAAATACAAGATCATCCCCATGAGGGCAGATAACCTGGTGACTTCTTTACTGGATCGGATTGATCGTCTCAATCAGGATGATCTGATTTCACAAACGGATAAGACAACTATTTATCGTGAGGAAATTCCGCGTAGAGCCAGTGACTTTGTCTTGAACTTCGTAGCTTCTAATCGGGGAAATGGGACTTATTCTGATCATTTGTTGGAGGAAATGCAATCTGTCATCAAGGACCAGGCTTATGTCATTCCTGAGGAGACCTACATCAAGATTCCGCGTCTGACCTCTCAAGACATTATCGAAATGAAGCCGGTCGCTCGTGACATTGTAACCAGGCTTATGAATGATCAAATCATGGATGCTCAGACTACGCGTGCCAAGGTAGCAGAGCAAGTCAGTATTAGCTCCCTCAGTCAGCGTACAGCACGTGAGGTTGTACAGGAGCTGGTGCGGTTAGTGATTTCAAGCAACAAGTTCTATGATGAGGATGCTACGAAGGAAGCTAAGGTGCAGGCTCGTGAGAACACACCTAATGTGTTCATTGAGCAAGGAGATGTGCTCGTCGCANNAAGGGCAGAAAATTACCCAGGAGCTATATACCCTTTTAGATGAAAATGGCCTTTTAAGTAATGTGGTCAATTATTGGCCTCAGGTTGGATTGCTATTACTTGCTACCATGCTATCTGCGGGTCTAATGGTGTTTATCCGTTACTCTGGCGGAACCGCCGGCTTCAAGTATAATAATTCCCAGTTATTAATGCTGGTGCTTGTGTTTGTTATTACGATCATCTCCATGCGGTTGACCGCAATTTTGCAGACGGATGTCCATTCCTATCTCGGGTATCTGGCTCT
>DOJM01000350.1:1778-3571 GCA_003529225.1 Paenibacillus sp. | reverse complement strand
TACCATGCTTCTGGATATGACATTAGCGTATTTCTGTTCTATTCTGATCAGCATACTCGCCAGTATCATTTTGAATGTTCAGCAGAATTCGGTGTTTGATTTTACCTTTGGCTTCTTTTCAATTGTTGTTTGTTATGTGGCTATTTTTGCCACTCATCGTGCAGGCCAGCGTTCCACATTATTAAAAGGCGGGATTATGGTATCCCTTTTTGGCTGTGTGACCGTCTTTATGCTGACACTCTTAGCTGGTGGTGAATGGAAAGATATAAGCACGCTGTATGCCGTTGGTTTTGCTTTTGCGAGTGGACTTTTGACTGCAGTGTTTGTGATTGGTCTGATGCCTTTCTTTGAAGCTACCTTTGGCATTCTATCTGCCCTGAAGCTGGTAGAGTTGTCTAATCCGAACCATCCCTTATTGCGTAAGCTTCTTACGGAAACACCAGGAACCTATCACCATAGCGTAATGGTAGGTAACCTGTCAGAAGCGGCCGCAGAAGCGATTGGAGCAGACGGCCTGTTGTGCCGGGTAGGATCGTATTATCATGATATTGGTAAAACAAAACGTCCGTTTTATTTTATTGAAAATCAGAATAATATGGAAAACCCACATGACTCTATTGAACCGAAGCTTAGTAAATCTATCATTGTAGCTCACGCCCGCGATGGGGTGGAATTGCAACGAGAATATAAGCTGCCTAAACCGATTCGTGATATAGCTGAGCAACATCATGGGACTACGTTCCTGCATTATTTTTACCATAAGGCCCTGAAGCTGGCGGAAGAAAAAGGTGTCGAGCCTGATTTTACCGAGGAAGATTTCCGTTATCCTGGCCCGAAAGCCCAGTCGAAGGAATCGGCTGTTGTAGGAATCGCCGACAGTGTTGAAGCTGCGGTGCGATCTTTGCGCAAACCAACCGTGCTTCAGGTGGAAACGATGATTGAGAAAATTATTAAAAGCCGACTGGATGATCATCAGTTTGACGAATGTGATTTGACGATTAAAGAATTGGACATTATTGCACGGACGCTGAAAGAAACGGTCATGGGGATTTTCCATTCACGGATCGAATACCCGGAAGATGTGCGTAAGCCGAAAAAAGAGGAAGGGGCAGCTAACCCATGAGTTTGGAGATCGTTTGGGATAACGAGCAAGAAGAATACGAGATAAAGGACGATCTCATAGCACTGCTGGAGAGCATTTTGCAAAAAGCAGGTGAAGCGGAAGGGATCGATCAGGGAGAAGTTGCGCTTACTTTTGTCGATAACACTCGTATTCATGAGTTGAACTTGGAGTACCGGGGAATTGACCGTCCGACGGACGTGCTTTCTTTTGCGATGAATGAAAGCGGAGAGGACGAGCTGGACATTATATACGAAGTAGAAGAAGGCGAAGCGCTGGAAGATGTCCCCGACGTACTGGGAGATATCATTATTTCCGTTACACGTGCTCAAGAGCAAGCGCAGGAATATGGTCATTCGCTGGAGCGTGAGCTTGGTTTCCTCTTTGTGCACGGATTTCTGCACTTGTTAGGATACGATCATCAGGATGAAGCTTCAGAGACAGAGATGATGTCTAAGCAAGAGAAAGTACTAGCTCAGGTTGGGTTGACTCGCTAATGGTGAAGAACACGGCGGTAGGACACAAGAAGTTCTGGCACTCTTTTCGGTTTGCATCGCAAGGCATCGTGTCGGCATTCAAATCCGAGCTTAACATGAAGGTGCATTGTGGTTTGGCTGTGGTTGTACTTGTTGCCGCTGTCGTGTTCAGACTTCCGCTGGCCAGTTGGATGTTG
>DOJM01000350.1:1523-1732 GCA_003529225.1 Paenibacillus sp. | reverse complement strand
AAAAGATACCGCCGCAGGAGCTGTACTTCTTACGGCGGTGTTTGCTGTCTTAGTCGGGGTCTATGTTTTTTACCACCCTGTGATGGACTGGATTAGCGGACTTATGTCATAATCAGGTTACAATTCAATTCAGGGGAGAGGCGGACCCGCGTTTTGCGATTCCGCCTCTTTGGTTACTGAATGTTTAGGAAGTGAGTTTTGTACGAAGT
>DOJM01000350.1:0-1394 GCA_003529225.1 Paenibacillus sp. | reverse complement strand
TGCCAAGGCATATATTCCTTACTCCCGATTCGGAGTTGGAGCCGCCCTCCTTGATCAGGATGGTCATATTCATCACGGATGTAATGTAGAAAATGCTGCTTTTGGCCCAACCAATTGTGCAGAGCGGACTGCTTTATTCCGTGCCATTGCCGACGGTCATGCTATCGGTTCTTTCAAGGCAATCGCCGTTGTTGCCGATTCTGATGGTCCCGTATCACCTTGCGGTGTATGCCGCCAAGTTTTGATTGAGTTGTGTTCACCCGACATGAAGGTTATCCTTGGAAACATGAAGGGCGATATTGTTGAGACCACGGTGGGAGAATTACTTCCCGGTGCTTTTGGTCCCGTAGATCTGAAGCAAGGACAAGCTCCGGAATAAAATGAGGATTTGATTTAATGCCTGTTTAAAGGCAAATCAGGCATAGTTAGACGAAGGTTGCTACTTTAATTGCACAATGTACAGTTAAATTGCTACTCTTTCGCACAAAAATGAATTTAGTTGCAGAATATACAATTAAATTTATGTTTTAATCCACATTTGACTTTGAAGGTAGAAATTAGTTGCACAGAATGCAATTAAAACACCAAAAGCATAACTCAAACTCAAATTAGTTGTACAAAATACACTTAAAAGGGTTCCAACTCTTTCAAGTTAGGCTAATCTGGTGCAAACTGAGTGTTATAGGAGTAACATCAGTAAGCGATGCGGCGTAGCCGCCAGCGATTCCTAGCACAATGTAAATTGTAAACCTACCTATAGTCGCTCATTTCAGTATCTTTGCCTACCACGGCGAGCTTCAAGTGAGCCGTGTGAATAAGCGACAGTGAAGCGTGTCCCCAACAGGGGACGAAAGCGCTCATGCACTACCGTACCTCTAATCCCGCCGAACGTTGCAGGTACGCCTATTTCCGGGTGTCCAGAGGGCCGGGGCCCTTGGGGTCCCCCTTGGCTAAGGGGGATTTAGGGGGATCGAAAAAGCTTTAAAAAAAGATTGAATGATTGAAAAAGATTGAATGATTGAAAAAGATTGAATGATTGAAGAAGATTGAATGATTGAAAAAGNNGAATGATTGAAAAAGATTGAACTAGAAGGAAAGTATGGAAGGAAGATAATATGAAATTCAAATCAGGCTTTGTCGCAATTATCGGCAGACCGAACGTAGGTAAATCGACACTCATGAACCAGGTTATTGGACAGAAGATTGCAATCATGTCGGATAAGCCACAGACAACTAGAAACAAAATCCATGGGGTCTATACAACGAATAATTCGCAAATCGTGTTCCTGGACACACCAGGTATTCATAAAAGACAGTCCAAGCTAGGCGACTACATGAACCAAACTGCAATGAGCACGTTGGGTGAAGTTGAGGCTGTACTGTTCCTTGTGGAC
>DOJM01000184.1 GCA_003529225.1 Paenibacillus sp. | reverse complement strand
CAAATAACCGATGGCTAGAACGCTATTCACCCGTAGGGTGATTTTGTTCCTTGCTTCAAAACATAAAATTTTAAACTTTTTTACGGAGAATATTCCATTACATTGGAAACCTATAGGTAATACAATAATTTTACATTCAACATTTGAAAGCGATTACTTAATAAAAAGGCATTCATAAAGGATTTGAGGTGGATATGAAATGGACGAAGTATTACTGCGAATGGCGGGGATTGATAAATTTTTCCCAGGTGTTCATGCATTGAATCAATGTCAATTTGAGCTTAAGCGTGGGGAAGTGCATGCATTAGTTGGTGAAAATGGCGCAGGAAAATCTACCTTAATGAAGATCGCAACAGGTGTCTATTCCAAGGATGCGGGTCAGATGTGGTACAAGGGATCTGAGGTAGAGATTACTAATACTCGCGCTGCGCAGGAACTCGGGATTAGTATTATCCATCAGGAACTAAATCTAATGCCGCATCTTACAGTAGCCCAAAATATATTTATTGGTCATGAGCCGCGCAAGGCACTGAAATGGTTCGTTGATGATCTGGAGCTAAATCGTAAGGTGCAGGAACTGTTTGAGCAGATGAATCTAAAACTAGATCCGAAGACATTGGTCTCAGATCTGACAGTTGCTAATCAGCAAATGGTTGAAATCGCTAAAGCTTTGTCCTTCAATGCGGAGGTACTGATCATGGATGAACCAACTGCAGCATTGACAGATACGGAAATTAACGAGTTATTCCGTATGATCAAGCAATTACGAGAAGAAGGTGTAGGTATTATATATATCTCTCACCGCATGGATGAGTTGAAACGGATCACAGACCGCATTACTGTCATGCGGGATGGTTGTTATGTGGATACCGTTCGGACGGATTCAATAACCATTGATCAGATTATTAGCATGATGGTTGGTCGTGAACTGTATCAAACGTCGAAGCCAACGGTTTCGTTACTAACTCTACAAGTCGTACTAGGGGTTCGAAATTTATCTAATGGGCAGTTGTTGAAGGATATCAGCTTTCATCTGAATAAAGGTGAGATTCTGGGCTTCGCTGGATTAATGGGAGCTGGACGTACTGAGGTTGTTCGTGCTGTATTTGGAGCTGATCCTATCGATAAGGGTGAGATTAAGCTGCATGGAAATACGGTTCGTATAAAACAGCCTCATCAAGCGGTGCAACATGGCATTGGCTATTTGTCCGAAGATCGCAAACGCTACGGGCTGCTTGTAGATATGGACATTAGCATGAATAATGCGATTGCATCCTTCTACAAATTCCGTAATGCATTCGGATGGATGAGGGATCGGGAGATGCGAAAGTCCGNNAGTCAAAAAGTCAAATTCTTATCCGGTGGCAATCAGCAAAAAGTAGTTATCGGAAAATGGCTAACGAGAAATTGCGATGTGTTGATCTTCGACGAACCAACACGTGGTATTGATGTAGGAGCGAAAAGTGAGATCTATAAGTTACTTGATCAGCTAGCAGGTGAGGGAAAAGCGATCATTATAGTCTCTTCAGATCTCCCGGAGATTCTAAGAATGAGCCATCGCATTATTGTCATGTGTGAAGGACGTATAACTGGTGAACTACTCGCAGAAGAAGCATCGCAAGAAGCGATAATGAAATTTGCGACGATGCGTTCATAATCGTTCAAGAGTTTATCGGAGGTGTCAAGGTCATGAAGATCGCAGATAAAGGGATTAGCCAGCCTATCAGCTCGAAGCAAACCGGGTCGCAATCAGGGTTTAANNCAAAAATTATTAGCATTCGCAAGTTTGATCATACTGGTCATCGTATTTTCCGTAGCATCA
Source organism: Paenibacillus sp. (assembly GCA_003529225.1). Lineage (GTDB taxonomy): Bacteria > Bacillota > Bacilli > Paenibacillales > Paenibacillaceae > Paenibacillus_AQ > Paenibacillus_AQ pseudetheri. The sequence goes on along the minus strand of DOJM01000184.1, from coordinate 961 downwards.
AGTAACTTTTTTCAGTTTTCTAATCTAGTTGGAATCATCGTCTCGACAGCTGTAATTGGAGTATTAGCGCTGGGCGCAACCTTTGTAATTATTACGGGTGGAATCGATCTTGCGTTAGGTACTGTGATGACCTTCTCTTCGGTAATGGTTGGTGTCATCATTACATTCTGGGGTCTGCCCGTACCACTAGGAATTGTAGGTGGAATTCTAGCTGGTGCACTATGTGGCTTTATAAGTGGTTTAATGGTGTCGAAAATGAATATTCCACCTTTCATTGCTACTCTGGCGATCATGATGGTCACTAAAGGATTGTCACTTGTCATAACGGGTGCCAAGCCGATTTATTTCAATGATGATCCGATATTTGCCAAGATTGCAATGGGCAAGATGATCCCAGGCATTCCTAACACCATCGTAATCTTCCTATTGCTCGGTGTTATCGCAAGCATCATCTTGTCAAAGACCATTATTGGACGCTATAACTTTGCACTCGGCAGCAATGAAGAAGCAACTCGCTTATCCGGTGTGAATACGGTCAAATGGAAGATTGTGATCTATACCATCACAGGGATTTTCAGCGGAATCGCTGGTATCCTGATGGCATCACGGCTAAATTCAGCCCAGCCATCACTTGGCACTGGTTATGAACTTGAAGCTATAGCGGCTGTCGTCATTGGAGGCACATCTTTAAGCGGGGGCGTAGGTTCTATTCTAGGTACGATTATTGGTGCACTGATTATGAGTGTACTGACGAATGGCTTACAGATTATGTCCGTTGCTCAGGAATGGCGGACAGTCATTGTTGGTGTTGTCATCATCATAGCAGTATATGCTGATATTCTTCGCAGACGGAAGCAATGAACGAGGTATTATCTCCATACGGAGTGATATACAAAGCAAATGACGAGGGGGAAGATTTAAATGAAACAGCGTCGCAGAGGGATTATCATGCTTGCCAGTC
>DOJM01000376.1:2978-3170 GCA_003529225.1 Paenibacillus sp. | reverse complement strand
CATTTACTTCACGAAGTGGACTTTCCACTAATACGCGGTTATTTAGCTCTACCGATTTGGCAACCGGCTGATAGGCTGGAGTATGGATTAACACTTGGTCACCTGGTTGAGTGAAGTTCTGAATGATCAGAGAAACCGCTTGCACAATACGAGGGCAAAACACGATCCATTCTTGCGGAACCTCCCAATCGT
>DOJM01000376.1:871-2810 GCA_003529225.1 Paenibacillus sp. | reverse complement strand
CATATCGGCTAACAACCTTATCAAAGTCTATTGTCATCTAGCCCACTTCCTCTCTTTAGAGTTCTGTTTATTCTCACTTAATTTTTTGCAAATAACGATAAACTGTTGGCTCAGATATCACCAAGGACTTAGCGACTTGAGAAACTCCACCTTTAAGTAGAAACACACCCTGCTCGTTAAGTACTTTCACAAGTTCAATCTTCTCTTTCGAGGACAATCGCTCTGCCGGGACATTAATTTTACCGAGCACCGAATCAATCATGTGCTGGAGCAGGTCATCTACGTTTCCTTGTAAATACTCTTCCGTCTGCTTCTCTACAACCTCTTGTTGTGGTATTAACGGTACTGGTGGAAGTGTTGATCCTCCTTGTAAAATGTTTTGTATCCACTCAGCTGCAACCTCCATATGTGTGACATCAATGTTAATACACATCATACCGACCAATTCGCTGCTGCTGTTTTTAATATAATAAGTAGCGGAGCGAAATACCTGACCTTGCGAACCACGCGCTTTATAGTTAGCAATAAACGGTTGCTCACGGTAGGACTCATCTTTCAACAGCTTAAGCACGAGATCTGTTGAACTATCGCCTACTTTACGCCCACTAATATATCCGTTCTCAATAAAAATAATTGAACGCTCTGGATTGCTTATATCATGAATAACAACCTCACATTTTGAACCTATAATTGAAGCAATAAAAGAAGCAATTGGAAAATAGGACTCTAGGCAGCTGTGATCTTCTATCGTGTGAGCATCTCACCCTACAACATTCTTAAAAAAGCAATCAGTAATATATTGGAATTGTTCCAGCCAATATTCTCCCATAAATACTTACGGCATACTTCCTGTAAAGCGATCACAAAAAAAGTCTTTCACTACTTCTACAAATTGCAGAAATAGCGAAAGACTATATATTTACTGCTATACCTTATTTCCTAATCATAGCTCGATACACGAATTTAGGAAGAACTGCTTGTCTGCGCCAGCGCGACTTTTGTCCTTTGGCCACAGGCGCGAAGATGAGTCGATGCAGCCACTCCAAATTGAGTTTCTTCCATATCGCAGGGGCTGGAGTCACTTTTCCCGCTATAACATCCAAGCTTCCCCCCACGCCAAAAACAACCTTAACCTGAGAAAGCGCCTGCTTATGCTTATAAACCCACTTGTCAGAGTACGGAGCCCCCATCGCAACGATCAGGAAATCTGGCTGTGCGTGCTGAATCTCTGCCACAATGGCCGGTTCCTCATCTTTAGTAAGAAAACCATTATGTCTTCCGGCAATTTTCACCTTCGGATATAGCTCTGTAATCTTTTCGACCGCTTTACAGCTGGTATGCTCATCCGTACCCAAAAAATAAAAGCTCCAGCCCAGCTTATTTCCTTGCGCGAGCAGCTCAAGAAGTAGTTCATACCCCGTAACTCGTTCAGCTATAGGGTCACCTTTTCTTCTCGATGCCAGCACAATGCCAATCCCGTCAGGAGTAATCAAATCTGCCTCATGGAGTATGGTTCGAAGCAGCTCGTCCGATTGACTTGTTATCGTAATTTCCGGGTTCGCCGTAATCAAATGAAATAGCTTCGGTTCTCCGGATNNCCTAATATAGAGACTGTCCCAGCCATTTAATCACCTCTTACTGAAAAGTTCATTCCAGTATACCTTACCGTAATCAATAAGGATAGTCAGCGTTATTACTCCGTTTATTCCCCCAAAAACTTCCACCACTCTATTAACCAAGGTTCATCGATCCCTCTCAGGCGAAATTCCTCCAAGAGTATCTTTCGAAATTGTTTTTCCATTTTGACAAAATTATTGTCCTCCTGGTACATGGGAGCAAAGGACGCATCCTCTCTAAGATAATTCCAAAAATCGCCTGCACACTCCAAAATTTTTCGACCTACGACCGTTTGCTGCGCTACGGGAACAAGCCATTTGTC
>DOJM01000376.1:0-847 GCA_003529225.1 Paenibacillus sp. | reverse complement strand
CATAGCTTCTTAGCTGTATGTATGAATTCTTACGAAATTTCATTAGCACTTCAGGTTGGAGTGGAACATAAGAATGAAAAAGTGACTTCAGATCCAGCAGATCGTAGTAAATATAGGACACTGATGCATTCCACAGCCATTCCATATCCCCGCTCATTAAAGCTTCTTTGATATCAGATATTTTATGGAGTGTATAATGCCCTGTCTTCCCACTCGGAAGCCTTAAATCCATAAAAAAACTACTGTGTTCCGGAATCAGCCCCGCTTCCTCGAACCGATGACTAATACTGTTGTAAGACTCATCCTCACAAATAATGATTATATCAACGTCCGACTGCCCATCTACCACCCCAAGTGCGGTCGAACCATCTAGGATAATGCTTACCCTCTGACGATATTCTTGCAATAACGGATGATTCAGGATCTCTTGCGTAATGAACTTTCCAATCTCCTCTAGTAATTCGCGATGAGGTAGCAACTTATCAGGTGTTAGTAAAATATCCGACAATACTGATTTCATCATCGTATCCATTAGCCTCCAATCGATCTCAATTCCCTTAAAAATATAGCGCTTACATTAAATCTGAAATGTGGATTTGGGAATATCATTCTATACTCTGGAGATACATCTTGCAACGATATATGTAGTACCCTTTTGCCCTTGCCCAAATATAATGAATCATCTAGTCATTTGAAGAGGGGGTTATATCATGGCGTTACCCACCATCATAACCACAGTTCCTACATCCGTACCTGTCGGAGATATTGAGGTAAATCCCATCACCAATCGGGTATACTTCGTAAATCCTAACACTACAGCCGGAACTGTTGGTGTATTAAGCACCCT
>DOJM01000529.1:5415-5619 GCA_003529225.1 Paenibacillus sp. | reverse complement strand
GGAGGTATGGCTGTCGCCGCAAACGATAGTTTTACCAGGGTGCGTCAAGCCGATCTCAGGTCCCATTACGTGTACAACGCCTTGATCGATATCATTCAAGTCGAACAATCTAACACCAAAATCAGCACAGTTCTTGGAAAGTGTATCAATTTGTTGCTTGGAAATTGGATCTTTAATGTTAAAACGATCCTTAGTAGGAACGTT
>DOJM01000529.1:4913-5368 GCA_003529225.1 Paenibacillus sp. | reverse complement strand
ATCGTAGCGAAAGTCAGCTCAGGACGGCGAACCTTGCGGTTACTGAGGCGAAGTCCTTCAAAAGCTTGTGGAGAAGTTACTTCATGAACCAAATGCAGATCGATATAAATAATGCTAGGTTTACCTTCCTCTTGATGAATAACATGATTATCCCAAATCTTTTCAAACATTGTCTTGTTGCTCATAATTTCACCTCATTAATAGAATCGTTCATTGGAAGAGAGCGTGGAGTCTCTCTTGAATGATCTAAATATAACATCACCATCTTTATAATTCCAAGATATGATATCTATAGAAGTGATAGGTTTAACCTATAAATTGAAGATGATTTTTTTGCTGAGACCCTAGTCAGCCCACTCCTTAGACGAATGCCCTTCATACTATATCGGGTCCTGGTTGTTGAAATGCAGTGCATTTGTTAGCGCAGAAGGAGTTGGAACAATTGAAGTCAGGAA
>DOJM01000529.1:0-4873 GCA_003529225.1 Paenibacillus sp. | reverse complement strand
GTTATTTTCAAAGGTGATCAAGGGTATGAAACGGCACGTAAGAATTGGGATCCGCATACTGACAAATTCCCCAAAGTGTTTGTTTTCGCACAAAAAACACAAGATGTTGCGAACGCCATAAAATGGGCTAACGAGAATAAAGTCCCCATCCGTGCAAGAAGCGGTAGACATTCTCTGGAGGTTAATCTTTCACAGGTCACCGGAGGAATTGTCATCGATGTAAGTGAAATAAAGAAAATCAAACTAAATAAAAAATCAGGAACTGTTGTTGTGGGTACCGGAAATACAGTGGGGAGAATTGCACACACGCTTGCTGGGCAAGGATATATGGCTCCATTCGGCGATAGCCCTACGGTTGGAATCGGAGGCATCACCCTAGGCGGGGGTATCGGGCCGCTCCAGCGAACNNAATCTAATCGAACTCGAAATGGTTGATGCCAAAGGGAAAATTATTCGTGCCAATAAGAATAGAAACGCTGATCTCCTCTGGGCTTCCCGCGGAGGTGGCGGGGGGAATTTCGGAGTTTACACCAGTTACAAATTCAAAGTACGTCCTGCTCCAGCTTCGGCTACCGTTTTTCGTATCACCTGGTCTTGGGATCAGTTCGAGAAGGTATTCAAAGCTTGGCAACTCTGGGCTCCTTCCGTTAATACCAAACTGGGCAGTGAATTATCCATTGGTCCGAAAAAAGGCGGTAATGTCACTATGACGGGGCTGTTCCTCGGATCAAAAGCAGAGGCTTCCCGCCTCTTAAAGCCCGTTACGAGCGTTGGAACGCCTACGAATCAAATCATCCGCTCTTTGCCCTATACAAAAGTAGTGAGTTTTATGTTAGCGCCCGATCCAGTGCTAACTCAAAGAGTCAGCAACCAGTTCTCCAGCGGTTTCGTAAGAAAACCCTTCCCGGGCAAGGCAATTAAGTCCATGCGTGAATTCTTAGAGAAAGTGGAGGGAGAGTTCGCAGGTTTCTTTTTCCTCAACTGGGGTGGAGCTGTGAGCCGTAAGTCACCCAAATCAACAGCCTTCTACTGGCGTAAAGCGAAATTCTATGTAGAGTGGAATAGCTCATGGATCAAAAAATCGGAAGCCGCCAGAAATATATTCGTAGTACGAAATACACGTCGGAAGCTGCAGCCATTTATCGTGGGGAGCTACATCAACGTTCCAGACCAGGGAATTAAAAATTCCGGACCAGTATATTATGGAGCGAACTATCCTAGATTACGTAGAATCAAAGCTAAATATGACCCGGGAAATATATTTAACAACCCTCAAAGCATCTCTCCAACCCGCAAAGTATAGTAAGACGTAATAGGGTAGCATCAATATTGGGCCGGCAAACATTAAGGATTCCAGCGTATACTGGTAAACCACATCTTCCTCTATTTGCCGGTCATTGCGTTCGCGCATGAACTCACTTACGAACCTATATAAAACTTCAATCTCATAGGTTATACTTATAAGCAAAAACAATCTCCCAAAGGAGTTTATACATGGAACTGAGACAACTACAATATGTACTGCAAATCGCAGCCGAAAAAAACTTCTCCCGTGCAGCGGACAAGCTGCACATTGCCCAACCATCACTCAGTCAGCAGCTTTCCAAGCTAGAAAAAGAGCTCGGTGTAATGCTGTTCCAGCGAAATACCAGCTCTGTTGAACTGACCTATGCCGGATCTAAATTCGTAGAACAAGCGCAAATCATCATTGATGGCGTAGAACTGCTGCGGCAAGAAATGTCGGACATTTCTGAGCTGCGAACTGGCCGAGTAGTTGTTGGCAGTATGCCGATCACAGGTGCACATTTACTGCCGCATGTACTTCCGGTTTNNGAATTATCCGGAAGTAGAAATCACACTGCTCGAAGACTCCTCCATGAACCTAGAGAAGCTCACTGCGAGTGGTCAGACTGATTTAAGCCTGCTCTCATTGCCGCTCGAAATTCCGGCTCTTGCTTACGAAGAACTGGGTGAGGAAAGGATCGATCTTGCAGTCCCACCCGAACACCCGCTAGCTAAACGTAGCTTAGATGGAACTAAGACCTCTTTGGAAGAACTAAAGGACGAGCCATTTATCGTACTTAAAGAAGGCCAAGGCTTCCGTAAAATGACTATGGATCTGTGCCGAAACGCTGGCTTCGAACCAAAAATTGTTTTTGAGAGCAATAACATGGAAACAGTTCAGTCACTGGTCGCCACTGGAATGGGTGTAACTCTTGTGCCTCATTTTATTGCCCGTGCACCGCGGAGTGAATTCGTCCCTGTCTACTTACCGCTCACTAATCCTGCCCCTAGCCGAACACTTGTCGTAGCCTATCGACGCGGACGTTATTTATCCAAAGCCGCTAAGGCTTTTGTAGAAACATTTAAATCTACGGTATCTGAATTAACCGAAGAATAGACCCTTGGAAGGCTGCTCTGATCATCTGACACCCGAGCCGCACTTTCATTAACTGGCCCATTATCGTTAGGTGTCCCTGTATGATCTTCCACAAATTCACGAGTTACACTATTCTGGAACTCTGCTTTTTCGTTTAGATCTTGATTCTGCGCCTGCTCAGGATCGTTGTCTTTAATCAATTTAATCCACCTCTTGGTAACAGATTATAAGTATTCCACCCCCTTACTTAGAGGTTAAACAGAATAATCAAAGCTTTCTAATGCGAGAAATAGTTCCTTCGTTTTTCCTTTGCAAAGCAACCATCTCCATGGTATTCTATTGAAAATAAGTGAAACGTGCAGACGGGACCAGTAAGAATGAGTCTAACCGCGCCTAGAGAGTAAATTCCGACAGGCTGAAAGAATTTACCGCGGTTTTCGTTCCGAATCCTACCCCCGAGCGGCCTGTGCTAAGCAGGACGGATCCTCCCGTTACGAGAATGAAGTCGGATGATCCCTCATCAATGAAGGTGGTACCGCGGAAGTTTACAAGCTTTCGTCCTTTGCTAAGTCTAAGGATGGGGGCTTTTTGTCGTTTTCAGCATCTATAAAAATACTGAGGAAGTGAACAGATATGACGACACGAATCGTAGTCAAAATAGGCAGCAGCTCACTGACTGGAACAGAAGGCGGATTGAATCGCGAAGCCGTGTCCTTCTTCGCTTCAGAGATTGCCGAATTGAAGAGAAACGGCTGCGAGGTGTTATTAGTAACCTCCGGTGCTGTAGCCGCAGGCTTTCGCAGTATCGGTTATCCTACACGTCCGAAGCTGCTACATGAGAAGCAAGCAGCGGCAGCTGTAGGCCAAGTACTGCTCATGCAGGCGTACCAGGAAGCTTTTGCCGAGCATGGAATAACCACTGCACAAATCTTACTAACCCGTACCGACTTTTGTAGTCGCAGAGCTATGAACAACGCTATGATGACGGTAGAAGAGCTGCTTCGCCAAGGAGCGGTACCGGTATTTAACGAGAATGATACTGTCTCCGTTGATGAATTAAAATTCGGTGATAACGATACTTTGTCCGCGCTCGTAGCTAACCTGCTGAAAGCCACCAGATTGCTCGTCTTAACCGACATGGATGGCTTATATAGTGGAGATCCTCGGAAACATCCCGACGCTATTCGCTATCAGTTTGTTGATGATATTACGCCGGAGATTTATGCTATTGCTGGTGGAGCCGGCTCTAGTGTAGGGACAGGTGGCATGCGTTCAAAAATCGATGCTGCCAAGATTGCTACACGAGGCGGTGTGCCCGTCTTTGTCGGGAGAGCTACCGAGCCCGGGGATTTACAACTCGCAGCGTCAGGCTCGGGCAGAGGTACTTATTTTGCAACCAAGTTATCTTCTTTACCTGTTAAAAAGCANNATGGCTTGGCTTCATGTCCAACCCACTCGGCTCCTTATATGTTGATGAAGGCGCCGTTGAAGCGCTGCTTCATGGCGGTCATAGTCTGCTGCCTGTCGGCGTCAAGCAGATCGAAGGTAACTTTCACGCTGGGGATGTTGTAGAAGTCCTTGGACCAGACTCCAAATTGCTGGGACGCGGGATTGTGAATTACGATGACACTCAGCTGCGCAGTATTCAAGGTTTACCCAGCCGTCAGATTGTACCGAAGCTGGGAGAAGTACACCGGCTGGAGGTCATTCACCGTGACGAATGGATTACATTGAGGTAAAAATTTTGCCCATACAAATTTAAGGAGGAATCGTCATGAGTGAAGTTGTCAATAAAGCAAAATTAGCCAAGGAAACCACCGGAGTATTAGCGAGTCTAACTACCGGCCAAAAAAATGAAGCACTCTTAGTTATGGCTGATGCGCTGCGCCGTGAAGCTCCAGCTATCATTGCTGCCAACCGGGAAGATCTGGAACGCGGACGCTTAAGTGGTACTCCCGAGTCCATTNNTAACAGTATCGCAGAAGGACTTCAACAAATCGCTGTATTACCTGATCCAATTGGTGACACGCTAGAAACTATTGAACGTCCGAATGGTCTCAACATCCAGAAACTTCGTGTTCCACTAGGTGTCATCGGTATCATTTACGAAGCACGTCCAAACGTAACTGTAGATGCCGCTGGCCTATGTCTTAAGACTGGTAACGCTGCCCTGCTGCGCGGTGGCTCCTCCGCTCTGNNGGGTTACTTGATGTAATTATCCCTCGCGGAGGTAGTTCACTTATTCAAAATGTTGTGCTAAACGCAACCGTGCCTGTCATTGAAACAGGTGCAGGCATCTGCCATACTTATCTCGACGCAAGCGCTTTGCCAGAAATGGCTCAGAACATTAGTTTGAATGCTAAAGCACAGCGCCCTTCGGTTTGCAATTCCATGGAGACGCTACTTATTCATCGGGATTACGCAAACGAGTATCTGCTTTCTTTGGCCGATGCTTTCCGTGATGTTAACGTTGAATTACGTGGCTGCCAGGAA
>DOJM01000604.1:2483-4097 GCA_003529225.1 Paenibacillus sp. | reverse complement strand
GGTCATTTCAGCTTTATTCGGCCCAGTTATTTTATTTGAGCCCATATAGCCCGGTGCATCAGGGAACATAGCAATTCCAGCTACTGGCATACTCATGTAAAATTGTGAGCTATACTTCTCACTGACATCAAAATACAATTTCCCTTGACGCTGCTGCCAAGCTGACAAGACCTCATTTGATAAATCGTTTGCCTCTAGCTTTTCAGCTACATATTGAGAAAGAGCAGTCTCACCAAGCCCTGGAATGACCCCGTACCCTTGAATCCAAAGGTAGACAGNNCCGTTGCATCTAAGAATTCACCGTTTGTATTATACAAAAATTTCTGAGCTGGAAATGTAGGTGCCATAATCGAAGATATACTCAATTCCCCAGCTTTACTAATCTCTATCTTCATCAGTTGTGTAGAATCAGCATAGACACCAGCATAATTCAGCAATTCCTGCGGCATAACCTCTTTGTTCGAAGCTTTAAATGTAGGTGTAGGTTTTAATTCCTTGATAACTCCCTTTTCTTGTAGCGCACTGAGCAATATTTCGTTAGCAAGCATCTGATCGGTTGAGCTATCCCCACCAGAAGATACCACAGCTACTGCCATCTGCTGATCAGGCAATACAACAAGTGAAGTATGATACAGAGTTGTATCCCCACCCTTTGTCAGAGCTTTGATCTCGTACTGATTGAATGGAAATAAATTCACACTGTCCCAGCCCAATCCATACGCAAACGAATTATCTTTTCCTTTCGGCCACATTCCACGCTTGTACTCCTCTTGCTCCATCGCTTTTACTGATTTTTCTGACAGAATCTCTTTCGATCCTCCAGTGAAAATAGTTGCAAAGCGCACTAAATCTTCAGCCGTAGAATAGATACCCCCTGTTCCAATCACGTTAATCGTCTCTTGGGGTAAAGCGGCAGAGTAGGTAGCATTGTATACACTTGCCAGTTGTCTAGAATCCACAGAATCTTTTGGCGTTTTCGTATGCTCAANNCCTAAAGGACCTGTAAAATTCTGATGGATGAATGTAGTGAAGTCCATTCCACTTACTTTCTCAACAATCAACTCCGCCAGCGTAAATCCATCATTACAATATACTGAGTAGGCTCCTGGATCTGCCTTTAGGCGTTGAGTTGTCAAAGTCGCCAGCAAATTATCTTTGGCGATAGAATCAGAATCATTGAATAAGAAAGAGTTTGATAAGTTTGAACCCCCAAGTCCTGATGAATGATTCAGCAGCATTCGTACGGTGATTTGCTTATAGCGTGAATCTTCCATCGTAAAATTATTCAGATACGATACGACAGGTGCATCCAAATCTACCTTTCCTTGATCCACGAGCTTCATAATAGAAGCGGTTGTATACATTTTACTCGTCGAGCCAATTCCATACATCGTTGTAGTGCTTGGTGCTGTCTTGCTCTCCACATGGCTGTATCCAGCTGTGCCGCTCATAACGATATTATCGCCATCGATAAGAGCATATTGGAGACTTGTCGTTCCTATCTTTTCCGTTAAAAATGCTGCCTTCTCTGCCGCGACCTTCTGAGTCTTCACATAGGTTTGCGTTTTGCTACTATCCGCTGCTAATGCATTCGTAGGAAGATAAANTACTNNA
>DOJM01000604.1:2259-2477 GCA_003529225.1 Paenibacillus sp. | reverse complement strand
GNTACCATCAACAGAGATATTATTTTCTTCTTCATACATTCCCTCCCGCTATGAATTTTCCATTCCTTTAAAGGGTAAATTATCCAAATGGGAATGTAAAGGACGTTTATATCATTATCTAATCCATTAATTCTACTTTGTCTCCGATTCTGATTTCCCCTGTCTTAACTACAGAAGCGTACACTCCGAAGTGTAGTTCAAATTCTTGGTTTAGTTTT
>DOJM01000604.1:1879-2242 GCA_003529225.1 Paenibacillus sp. | reverse complement strand
TACCTGTAGCTGAACATCTCCTATGGAGAGCTGCCGCCCGATCCAATCCCCTTCGAAAAGAGACTCATCGCTTAGAGCTATAACAAAGTTCCCGCGAAATCGGCGCTGATCTAAGGAATGTCCCCACGCAGCCTCTAGCTTCTTCAAACTAGCATCCGTAATGAGTAAAATACTGGCGCCATCCACCGATAACAGTTGCGGGTGCTCTGGCTGAGGATGTGAAGCTTTTATACTAGACATGGTAATTCGCGTTTTAGTTTGGCTTTGGATTTCTTCCAATAAATGCTCATCCCACCCAAAGGTTCGTCCATCCGAAGCTCTTACATGAATTTCTCCATTGATAAATTGCGCTTGGTAGGTAAG
>DOJM01000604.1:403-1860 GCA_003529225.1 Paenibacillus sp. | reverse complement strand
AAAGGCACAGAAGCGATCCCCTAACATTCCATACGGTTCTATTACACAGGTTTCCAATCGTTCACCTGCCAATGACTTGACTGGATAGCGATTAATTTCTCTGATTTCACCAACGATTGATTGCACGGTACAACGCCTCCACTTCCTAAAAATACAACATATCCTTTAATTCTAACTGAAATCGTTTGACTCTTGCACCCTTATTTCCACAACAACACATAGCTATTTCGAACGATTCTGGATCACACAAAAATTTATATATTTTATTTGATTATATGTTTTATACTATGACTATTACAAATAGTGGAAAGAATATGAGAGGTGAATAGCAGTGCGGTCCAATGAATTCCAAAGTTATGATTTTGCTTTTACACATGCTGTAATTGGAATGGCTCTAGTTTCGTTAGATGGAACGTTCCTAAAATGGAATTCAGCCCTAAGTACCCTATTGGGATATGATCATAACGAGTTAATAACACCTTCACAATCCGTTCGAACTCTTCTAAGTCAGATCCATGAAATTGCTGAGCTTGGAAGGTCTCTTTCCTCTATGAACATCCATCCGCATCGATTCCAACAGGCCTACTACCTACCAACCGGACAGCTGTTATCAATAGAGATCTCCATATCTATCGTTTCGGATGCTAATGGTGCACCCTTATATTATTTTACTCAATTTGAGAATAAGACCTTGATCAGGCAAATAGAAACTCAGCTGCAAGAAGCGAAAAGCAGTCTGCTAGAGAAAGATAAATCATTTTTGCAACTCCTGGAGGGATTACCTCTGACCGTTGTTATTACAACAAAAGGGATTATTCAGTATGTGAATTCAGCGGGCTTACAGTTAATCCATGCGGAGAGCCTGAATCAATTGGTAGGTACATCCACTACTAATATTGTAGACCTTACCAATCATGCAATCCTCCAAGAACGAAGGGAAAGATATTATAGTGGTGACACGATTGGCTCTGTTTGCTACTTAATTAATTGCTTAAATGGTCAGCAGAAATTTGTGGATGGATTCACATTACCGATTATCTTCAATGGAAACATGGCATTTATCGGAATATTTAAAGATGTTTCTCAGCAAATGCTGGAAGAAGAACGGCTAATCCAATCCGAGAAATTATCTACCGCAGGGCAATTAGCAGCTGGAATCGCTCATGAAATCAGAAATCCGCTTACCGCCATTAACGGCTTTATGAAGCTGCTTCGGTCTTCCGAGCGCATGAATGATAAATATTTTTTCATTATTGAGTCAGAATTGAAACGCATCGAATTTATCGTCAACGAGCTGCTGGTCTTATCCAAGCCACAAACGACGCATGTCAGTAAACCAGTGGATTTATTATCTTTACTAGAACAAGTCACCACACTAATGAATGGACAAGCTGCACTGAAAAACCTTCAGATCCTCCCTGTCTGTACAGACCACTCCATATGGATCCATGGTGAGG
>DOJM01000604.1:0-378 GCA_003529225.1 Paenibacillus sp. | reverse complement strand
GGGAGGAAACATATATATTCATGTGCTTACAAATGAAAGCGAAGCCCGAATCAGTGTGCAAGATGAAGGTTGCGGGATGACAGAGGAACAGATTAAAGCGCTTGGTAAACCATTTTATACGACAAAAGAAACAGGAACAGGCCTTGGATTTATGATCACGCAGAATATTGTACATAATCATGGCGGAGCAATCACTGTAGAAAGTGTTCCTGAGCAAGGGACTACTTTTACCGTAACCATTCCAAAAATTTTAGAGCCAGAGGAAGCTGTCATATAGCATAAGAAGTGCCGCAATGAATGATCCTTATTCATACTAGTATCCATACCTTCGTACTGAGGTTCCGCTTAACGGACCAAATTGCACTTATTCCCTAATAA
>DOJM01000601.1:5972-9001 GCA_003529225.1 Paenibacillus sp. | reverse complement strand
TCCGCTGCTGCAGCGGAGATTCGTGATTTGGCTGTGCTGTATACAGATTTGCAGGTATATAAGCATATCCGCCCGGAACTTAGGGAAACAGCCCTGAAGGAATGGTGGAAGCAGCAGGGTAGCCTTGCTCCGCATCTGCACTGGAACGAGTTTGCGGCTGCGACGGGCTCTACTTTAGGCGTATTCATGCTTTTTCTATCCGCATGTGATCCGAAGCNNACATGTGTGTGGATTGCACATTATGCTGGATTATTTAATTGATCAGGAAGAGGACCGAGCAGGCGGTGATCTTAACTTCTGCAATTATTATGACGACACGGAGACCATGTTAAATCGGATCGCTTCCATGGTTGAGTGGGCCCGTAAGGATGTACGTGAACTTCCGGAATCATCTATGCATCGTATGGTGATTGAGGGATTACTGGCACTTTATTTATCTGATCCGAAAGTTAGCGAACAGCGGGAAGTTCGCACTGTATCTAAAAGCCTAATGAGAGGAAGTCCGCTTACAAGGCTGTTCTTCTTCGCTAATAGCCGCTGGATACGCAATCGTTTTTTGTAACAAGGCTGCGAAGCTTCACCTATACAACGGATGGGGCATTGCACAACTTTAAGGAGGAACAACAGAATGTCAAAAATCAAAAAAATTGCAGTACTGACTAGTGGTGGAGATTCACAAGGTATGAACGCCGCTGTTCGTGCGGTTGTAAGCAGTGCACTTTATTACGGCATTGAAGTTTTTGGAGTTCAACGTGGGTATCAAGGACTTCTGAATCGTGATATTTTCCCTATGGATCTTCGCAGTGTTGGTGACATTATTCAACGTGGGGGAACCATTCTGCAATCTGCAAGATGTCTGGAGTTTACAAAACCAGAAGGTCAGCAAAAGGGTGCAGATATTCTTAATGAAATGGGCATCGATGGTCTAGTAGTTATTGGTGGAGATGGTTCTTATAAAGGTGCTAATAAACTAAGTAAACTCGGTATCAAGACGATGGCATTACCGGGAACTATTGATAATGATATTTCCTTCACGGATTACACCATTGGGTTTGATACAGCAGTTGGTGTCGTTGTAGACGCCATTAACAAGCTGCGTGACACGATGTCCTCCCATGAGCGTTCTTCCATTGTTGAAGTTATGGGACGTCATTGTGGAGATATCGCACTGCATGCGGGTCTTGCTTCTGGAGCCGAAACAATTCTCGTGCCTGAAATGCCATATGACTTGAATGAAGTTGCGGATCGGATGCGCGACAATTTTGTCAGAGGTAAACGTCACAGCATCGTTATCGTTGCAGAAGGTGTGGGTAAAGGCGAAGATGTGGCCCAAGCGTTGAAAGATCGTCATGCTTCACTGGATGCACGGGTTACTGTACTTGGACATATTCAGCGCGGAGGCACACCAACCCCTGGAGACCGGAACCTTGCTAGCCGTCTTGGTGACTTTGCCGTTCGTAAACTAATTGAAGGTGAGTCTGATAAAGGTTGCGGTATTATCAAGGGTGAACTAACCCTTACAGATATCGATCTTGTAGTGAATACGAAGAAGGAATTTGACGTGGAGTTGTACGAGCTTGCATCCCGTCTTTCTCAATAATTAACAAACAAAAAAGGAACAGCTGCGAACTTCGCACTGTTCCTTTTTTGTGTGCTTTTGATTATTAATGATGTGCTTGTGCGTCTGCCTGTGTGGCATAACGGCGTTGAACTTTAACAAGCCGAGTCAAGAGCAGTGCGGCCCCAATCGCAAGGCCCGTGATCAAGCCAATCCAATAACCATATGCTCCTAGATCCGTGTAAGTTGCAAGTACATAGCCTGTTGGAAGCCCTATTACCCAATAAGCTATAAAGCAAATAATGAAGGCTGGATTAACATCCTTATATCCACGAAGTGCTCCTTGTGTAGGTGTGGCTATTGCATCGGAAATTTGGAAAAAGATCGCATAGATCAAGAAATGCTGAATTAATGAAATGACATCCGGTTCATCAGAGTATAGGCCAGCTACATGATAGCCAGCAAAGAATAGCAGGAGTGCTGTTGCCAGGGAGAGGATAGCCGCAAGTCCAATTCCCATAATGGCATATTGACGGGCATCTTTTTGCCTGCCGGATCCAGTCTCGAAGCCGACGAGAATGGTAAGGCTCATACAGATACTGAGCGGAATCATATATAACGTAGTTGCAAAATTAATAGCTGCTTGATGAGCAGCAATCGTTACAGTATCGAACCGACTCATCAACAAGGTTACAGCAGAGAAAACTGCAGTTTCAAAAAAAATCGAGAAGCCAATAGGTACACCGATCTTCATTAGATCTTTGAAGCTTTTTAGCGATATAAAGTAGAACTTTCGGAAGATTCTAAGGCTAGCAAAGGGTTCTGCCCGATAAATGAACAGCAGGGCAACCGAAAAGATTACCCAGTAGGTGATAGCTGATGCCACTCCAGCTCCAACACCACCAAGTCGAGGAAACCCGAATTTCCCAATGATCAGCAAGTAGTTCAAACCTACATTCACGGGTAAGGCTATGAGTGTGATCAACATGGACACTCGTGTTTGTCCCAGAGCGTCTATACAACTACGGAGAACTGTATATCCAAACAGCGGGATAATTCCGAAGGAGATCGCACTAAGGAAACGGAATGCAACATCTCTTACAGTCGGCTCCAGGTTCATAAAATTAAGGATAGGTGACAAGGCGAAGCTCCCGATTAGTAAGATAATTANNCCAGTGATAACCAGATTCCCTGTGTGACTTGATAGGCTACATCCTTTTCTTTTTTGCTTCCAATGAGCTGAGAGACGATGGGGGTAATCCCCATAAGAATTCCACTTAAGCCCGTTTGAATTGGAATCCAGAGGCTGGTTCCTATCGCCACACCTGCCAGATCGGCTGTACCAAACTTACCTGACATGTTTGTATCAAAGAAGGTTATCGCTGACAAAGCAATCTGTGTAACCAGAATTGGAAATAAAATATGAAAAAATTGTATTGCTTTTTGTTTTAAAGAGGTGGTTTGTATCATC
>DOJM01000601.1:3134-5890 GCA_003529225.1 Paenibacillus sp. | reverse complement strand
GACCCGGCAGATGCCGGGTCTTTATCTAAATCTAAGTATTTATATCCTACCTGATTTCAATTATAAATAATAAGGGCTATATACATTATTTCTCATAATCGACATCGGAGGTATATCGGTTATTAGCATTCCAGAGCAGAAACGCCTCTACATTTTCATCTTTTAAAGCGCGGATTTGATCTTCCACCTGTTTTTTACCGTATTTAATATAATGACCTTTTCCGAGCCAGCTTGCTGTAAAATCTTGAATCCAGGGACGAATAACAGGTTTGTAGCTGCCTAGAGGATCAAGCTTCTTATGGGTATCAACCATGGAGCCTTTAATGGTAGCATACGGATCTAAGTCAGGCTCTTTCACTCCAAACCATCCCGTTGAATAATGACTCGGATAAATCATCGCGCTGATGACATCCACATTCTTGGATATTTTAACGAAGTCTTGTCCTATGCCCTCAGCAGGAGCAGAGGCGGCATATCCAAAAATATCTACGGATACACGAATACCAAGTGGAGCAAGCTCTGCTTTTGCGTATTTTACAAAATTAGAAATGATATCTACGCGAGAATCGCTGGTTTTGGTGTATTTAAGTGTGTCTGCACGTTTTTCGAATCCTTCAGGAAAGCGCACATAGTCGAATTGTCTTTCTTTAAAGCCGAGTTTGACAGCTTCTTTGGCAATATCGACATTGTACTTCCAGACATCTTCATTATAAGGATTAACAAAGCTATCGCCGCCTTTATTCTTCCATACTGTGCCGTTTGCATTAACAAAGGATAATTGCGGGTTCTTTTTGGCAAGTATAGAGTCCTTAAAGACAACAATTCGAGCGATAGGATATACATCATGTTTCTTCAATCTTTCCATCAGTTTGTTGATGTCCCCAATAAATGGCTGCGGATTACCGAGTTTCTGAAGTTCTGGATTATCGGTTTTATACGTGATGTAACCTGCATCATCCTTAATGTCGATGACCATAGAATTCAGTTCCGTCTGATCAAGTAAAGAAAGAAGCTTTTCCATTCGTTCTCCACCGGCACTGTATGCGGTAACATAAATGCCTTTTACTTTTGGTGCATCCGGCTGAGGATCTGCGTGTAGCATACTTTGTGAGTCGTTTGTTTCTGCTGTAGCATTTGGAGCTGGAGTTGAAACATTTGAATTATTATTTTGCGCAGCGATGATGGGGGGATTCATGGCGGACTTCAATGCGATTGCCACTTCAGCGTCATGTTGATTCTGTTGCACGCCTACACTTCCCAAGGCCATCATCAGTAGAGCCCAGGTGATGTTCATTCGTATTCTCTCCCTTTATGTACATTTCCTAAATTATATAGGAACGGTTGCTTCTAAAAAGAACAGTGTTGTAATAATGTTGGCTCAGATCGGGTCTGAAAAACCATCCTTGTTGTATATAACCGGGACGCACAGATTCTAAACGTTTTGTTAAAAAGTAAATGCCGCCTCAACACGGCNNATAAGGCGGCAACTATCAAGACTTCTCTTGCGGCTTACTCATTGAAGATACGCAGAATTCTGATGTTCACAGATACTGTAATGGATGATATCCATGGCATCTGCAGGTTCCAGAATACTAAGCCCGTCACGCAGAACGATTACGGAATTTAATTCGTCCTGTTTGAGAAACGGCATCATATCAGGATACCACCTCATGACGATTGCTGACAGCTTTACCGTTTCCATTTCCACAAAAATCACCCTTTCCTTTTTCGATAGGTCTGAATGGAATTCAGTAATCATCGGAAAACGAAGTGCTTGGAAAAAAGAGGGGTAAATCTCAATCTTTATGAAATTGTTAGGGTTCTGCCTGATTATAATATATCACAATTCTGTGATTGGTGCATTTTCCAAATTAATACTTTTCATAGCCGATTTTATCTTTTTCGGAAGGAACCCATAACACCAACTGTCTCGACAATATTTACAAATGCTTGAGGATCTGTCGTGCGGATAATACGTTGCAGTTCAGCAAGTTCGTAGCGAGTTGTTACTGTCATTAGCATGTCCTTCTCAACATGAGAATAAGCGCCTTCTGTTTTAATCTTTGTGACACCACGTTGGAGTCCCATTAGATGCTGAAGGAGTTCATCTGTACGATTTGTTACTATATATACGGTTACCTTTGAATGGCTGATGTGAATCATGTCCAGTACCTTACCCGTTACGTATATAGATACCATCGATGCTAGAGCCAAGTTCCAGTTTTTATCAAAATATGCCGCGGCAAGAATAACGAGTCCGTTTAAGCTCACCACCACGTTTCCAACTGGGAAATCGCGGAATTTAGTGATGATGGAACCCAGGATATCAAAACCTCCGGATGAACCACCTGCACGGAAGCTGAAGCCACAGCCAATGCCGACTAGCACTCCNNATCAGTAGCTACCAAATATTCGGGAATGATCGTCAAGAACCAGGTTGTTGCCACAACGGATAACATGCTTAGCATAATAAATCTCCGGCCTAACTGGAACCAACCAGCTACAAGCAATGGAATATTAAAGAGCAAGTACAAGAGGCTTATGTTTAGTGGTGTAAAGTAACCCACTAACATCGAAAGCCCGGATACTCCTCCGCTGAGTAAGCGATGAGGGATTAGAAAAAGATTAAATCCACTGGCAATCAACGCTGCCCCGAAAATAACTGCAATACAATTCCAAATCTGTCTTAACAAGCAAATCCACCTCGATAAATAAATTTATGAATAAACCATGTATGCAATGAAAAGAAAGGAACC